>CAZNTY010000245.1:0-11218 GCA_964576085.1 uncultured Undibacter sp.
ATCAGATCGCGCGATTGGTCGCACGACGTTGATAGGTCGTGCCGTGAGAAAGCGTTTCTCGATTATTACGGCCGCGGTCGTGCTGGTTGCGGCGCTGATTGCCGCTCTGACCTGGCCAGGCGAGGCCCAGCAGCGTGCATCACGCGCCCAGGACGCCGTGGCCGTTGCACCGATCTCGGCCTTCGACAGTCCGCAATACACTGCGGGAATGCGCATCATTCATGTGCCGCAGCCCGGCGAGACGGTCGCCGGTGTGCCGGCACAAATGGACGATGTCGGGACGACGGCAGACGAGACGGTTGATTCCGCGCCGCAGACGCGCTCCCGCAACCGCTCGGCAATATCTGCAGGTCCGCATCCGCGACGCATCCTGCCGCCACCGTCAAGCGGACCGAAGCGCACGGTGCTGAACGCGCCTGCGCCAGGAAGCCTGTCACCGATCTATCCAACGCCGCGCTGGAAACTGGATGACAAATTTACGTCGCCGGCGCCCGTCGAACGGGTGGTGGCGCCTGCTCCGCCCGACACCGTACCAGCCGACGAGAATTCGCCGCCCGACTGACCGCGGCGCAAAATAAAAGAGCGCCCCGGATGCCGGGGCGCTCCACGTTTGAAGGTTCAGACCAAACGTTTCAGTCCGCGTGGCGCGTCTGAACGCGTCAGGCCGCTTTCGCGTCGACGACCTGCGGCTTGGCAGCCTTGCCGTTGCCGATCGGAATCTGGCGCGGTTTCTTGGCCTCGGGAATCTCGCGCACGAGGTCGACGTGCAACAGGCCATTCTCGAGGGCGGCGCCTTTCACCTGGACATGATCGGCGAGCTGGAAGACGCGCTCGAAGGCGCGAGCCGCGATGCCCTGATAGAGCACCTCGTGTTCGGTCTTTTCCTCGCTCTGCTGCTTCTCGCCCTTGATGGTCAGGGTGTTCTCTTTCGCCTCGATCGAGAGTTCTTTCTCGCCGAAGCCGGCCACCGCAACGGTGATGCGGTAGTCGTTCTCGCCGGTCCGTTCGATGTTGTACGGCGGATAGCCCGGCGCGGCATCGAAGCCCTGGCCGAGCATGTCGAAAAGCCGGTCGAAACCGACGGTCGAACGATAGAGGGGAGCAAGATCAAAAGTTCGCATGGCATATCCTCCTGTTTGAGCGACATGCGGGCGATCCGCCATTCATGGCCGGACCGAATGCCCGTAGCGCAGCCCATCGGGGCCTGCGCCGGAAATATATGGGAAGGGCTTTTTCCCCCGCAAGGTCGCCGAAAATGGGCATTTTTCGGCCTTTTCTGCATGATTGAGCCCGGTGGTTCCCTTGCTATAAGCGACCGGGCCAACCCAGCATTTTTTCCATGAAACTCGTCTCGATCCCGGCCAACCCGACGCCCGAAGATGTCGTGACCGGCATGCTCAATACGCCGGACGGCATGAACGTCCGCTATGCCCGCTGGCTGCCGCCCCCGAGCAGGAAAGGGACGGTCTGCGTATTCCAGGGGCGCGCTGAGTTCATCGAGAAGTATTTCGAAACCGTGCGCGACCTGCGCTCGCGCGGCTTCGCCGTCGCCACGCTGGACTGGCGCGGACAGGGCCTGTCCGATCGTGCACTCGCCGACCGGCAGAAGGGCCATGTCCGCGACTTCTACCAATACGGCATCGATCTCGACACCTTCATGGAACAGATCGTCCTGCCGGACTGTCCGCCGCCGCTCTATGCCCTCGGACATTCGATGGGCGGCGCGATCCTGCTGCGCGCCTGCCACGACGGGCGGCGCTGGTTCGATCGCATCGTGCTGAGCGCGCCGATGATCGACCTGCCGCGGGCGTCCTATTCGATGTTCGCCGCGCCGGCGCTGAAGCTGATGAAGCTCCTCGGCCGCGGAACGGCCTATGTGCCGGTCGGCGACGAGCAGACCGCGACCCAGCAGAAGTTTCTTGGCAACGTCCTCACCTCCGATCCGGTGCGCTTTGCGCGCAACGCCGCAATCCTCGAAGCAGAGCCGGCGCTTGGTCTGGGCCGTCCGACTGTCGGCTGGGCGGATGCCGCGCTGCGCGCCATGAAGAAATTTGCGGTGCCGAGCTATCCGGCAAGTCTGCGCCAGCCGATCCTGATGGTCGCGGCGGGCCACGACGAAGTGGTATCGACGCCCGCGATTGAAACCTTCGCCAACAATCTGCTCGCCGGCGCTCACCTCATCCTCGCCGGCAGCCGCCACGAGATCCTGCAGGAGCAGGATCAGTACCGCGCCCAGTTCTGGGCGGCATTTGATGCCTTCGTGCCCGGCACGCCGCTGTATTGATAGGCGCTTTCGCCCGGAGGTGGCGCAGCACGTCGCGTTGCGAAGTGATGCACCCTGATCCGGGCCTTACCAGACAACGGAACGGTCCCGGGTCTGCAGCACATCGCGAAGATCGCACTGCGCTGCGCCCGGGACAAGCGTAACTAGAATCCGTAAAGCCGCACCGGGTTGTCGACGAGGATCTTTTTGCGCGTGGCATCGTCTGGCGCCCAGTCGAGCAGCAGGTCGAGCATGTCGGCGTCGTCAGGCCCCTCAAAGCCTGAGCTCGGGTGCGGCCAGTTGGAGGCCCAGATCACACGATCCGGCGCCGACTTGACCAGCGCTTTCGCCAGTTTGCCGACATCGTCGTAGAATGGCGGCCCGAGCTTCGAGGTTTCGTACGGTGCAGCGAGCTTCAGCCAGCGATTGTCGGCCTCAAGCAAGCGCAGCAGTGACCTGAACGCAGGATGTTCCGGCGAAACCGGTTCCAGAAATTTGCCGGTATGGTCGAGAACGACGTTACTTGGCAGCCTTTTGATGAGCGCTTCGTATTGCGGGAAGTCGCGTCCGTCGAGCTGCAGGACGATGTGCCAGCCCAGCGGCGCGATGCGGGCCGACATCGTCTCGAGGCTATCCCATGTGACGGCGCCACCTTTGAGCATGAAGAAGCGCAGCCCGCGGATGCCGAGCTTATCGAGTCGTTCGAGCTCGGCATCGCTGGTCTCCTCGTTGCACACCGCGATGCCGCGCGCGCTCGGTCCGATCTCGGCCATCGCGTCGAGCGTGCAGGTGTTGTCGAGGCCATAGGCTGACGGCTGCACCACCACGGTGCGATGGACGCCGAGGCGCTCGCGCGCCGCCAGATAGTCGGCGACGGAGGCGTCCGCCGGCTTGACCACCGCGGTCGGAGCGGTCGGATAGCGGTGATGATAGATATGGATGTGGGTATCGACGGCGCCGGGCGGCGGCGTCAGCTTCGGCTTCTTGGTGCTTTTGATCGGAGCCATATCGTTTCCGGTTCCTATCCCGTGTTGAGAATGTCGAGTGCCGCTTCGTGCACACGCCGGTCCCCGGCGGCGACAATCCGCCCGCCTGCTTGTGGCGGCTTGTTGTCCCAGGTGGTCACGACGCCGCCGGCGCCGATGATGATGGGAATCAGCGGGACGATGTCGAACGGCTTGAGCTCGGTCTCGATCACGAGGTCGACATGTCCGGCCGCCAGCATGCAATAAGCGTAACAGTCGCCGCCGTAGCGCGACAGCCGCGCCGCGTCCTCGACGCGGCCGAACGCGGCGCGGTCGGATCGGTTCATCAGCCGCGGGCTGGTTGTGACGACGTGCGCATCCGCGACGCTCGCACATGCGCGCACGCGCAGGTCGCGCTTGCCGGACGGCCCCCGGTAGAGCGCGGCGCCACCGTCGCCCGAGAACCGCTCGCGCATGAAAGGCTGATGCATCAATCCGAACACTGGTTCGCCGAATCGCGTCAGGCCAATCAGCGTGCCCCAGGTCGGCATGCCGTTGATGAACGACTTGGTGCCGTCGATCGGATCCAGCACCCAGACATATTCGGCATCGGCATGGTCGTTGCCGTATTCCTCGCCGACGATGCCGTGGTCCGGGAAGGTCTTGCGGATCAGGGCGCGCATGGCGTTTTCTGCGGCGCGGTCGGCGGCCGTCACCGGGTCGAAGGCGTCGCGGCCCTTGTCGTCGATCGTCAGCGCCGTCCGGAAGAACGGCAGAATCGTCTCGCCCGAGACGGTGGCGAGTTCATCGATGAATGCTGCGAAATCGACCGCCGTCATGACCCCGTCTCAAATGCTGCCGTTGGGTAGCGGAGGGCGTGCAAGCCGGCAACCGTCGGAGTTTCCGGCCCGCCGTCGCTGCTATTGAAGAGGCCAGCCATGCGCCAGAAGCATGGGTAAAGCGTTTGTTGCGCTTGCTTTTGCTGCGTTGCAATTTATATTGCTGCAATGCGGTAGCAAGAGTTTTGCTCCTGTTACCGTTGCCCTCCTTGGGCGTTTCCTCCCTAGACTTGGGCCGCTTGCCATTGGCGAGCGGCCTTTTTTTTTATTCAGCGGCGGCGCGATAGGGCCGCAATTCGGCTAAGGGGATTTCGCCCAGACGATTGGCGACTGTCTCCAGGTCGGCCGCGAGAGCGGCGAAATGTGCCGAACGCTCATAACGCCGCTCGTCCATGTAAAGCGCCCGGTTGATCTCGAGCTGGACGGCATGGAGCCCAGCGGCTGGGTTTCCGTAATGCTCGGTAATGAAACCACCGGCATAGGGTTTGTTACGGCTGACGCTATAGCCCAGGCCGCGCAAGGTCCGTTCGATACATTCGGCGACCACGCCGACACAACTGGTGCCGTAACGGTCGCCGATCACGAATTCGGGGCGCGGCCGCTCGTCCTTCTGGCCGGCATTCGACGGCATCGAATGGCAGTCGACCAGCACGGCGGCACCGAAGACCCGATGGACCTTGGTGAAAAGCCGGCGCAGCGTGCGGTGATAAGGCTTGTAGAGGCTTTCGATCCGGCGCATTGCTTCGTCGACGGAGATGCGGCCGTCGTAGATTTCCTGGGCGTCACCGACGACGCGCGCCACGGTGCCGAGGCCGCCGGCCACCCGCATCGAGCGGGTATTGGCAAACGATGGCAGCCGGCCTTCGAACATCCGAGGATCAAGTTCGTAGGGTTCCCGGTTCACGTCGATATAGCAGCGCGGAAAGTGCGCCCGCATCATCGGGAATCCGCGCCGAACGACCCCCGCGACCAGCACGTCGACAAACGAATCCTCGGAGCGGCGCAGGGTGGCAACGTCGAGCCGCGAATGAGCGAGGAAGGCGGCCGGATAGGTCGAACCGCTGTGCGGGGAATTGAACAACACCGGCCCTGCCAATTCGGCAGGCTCGATAACGTCGAACGGCGGGTCGAGCTCGTCGCGGATGTCACTCATGGATGACCAGACTCTTGGCGGCAGGGGCTTCGACTGGGGCGCAGCAGCATGTTCTATTTTCTATGCCAATGCCGCCAAAGCCAAGGGGTAGCGCGGGTTCACTCGATATTTACCGGCAATGAGGCTTATGAGGGGACTTTGGGTTGGTTTGGGTGGCGTGGGGACGGGTCGCATGTCGAAAATCCTGTTGGCCGAAGACGATACCGATATGCGGCGCTTCCTGGTCAAGGCGCTGCAAAACGCCGGCTTCGACGTGACGTCCTACGACAATGGCCTGTCGGCCTACCAGCGGCTGCGCGAGGAGTCCTACGAACTGCTGCTGACCGACATCGTGATGCCGGAAATGGACGGGATCGAACTAGCCCGCCGCGCCTCAGAGCTCGATCCGGACATCAAGATCATGTTCATCACCGGTTTTGCCGCGGTGGCGCTCAACGCCGATTCAGCCGCGCCCAAGCACGCCAAGGTGCTCTCGAAGCCGATCCATCTGCGCGAACTGGTCAACGAAGTGCAAAAGATGCTGGCGGCGTGACGGCACGCCCCGTCAGGTAAAATCCGCGTTGCGATAGGGTATCGCTGTGTCAACCAGCGCAGTTCCGGAGGAAATCCCGGCGCTGCTGGCCGGACAGCTTTTGCTCGATCGCTTGCTTGGTGCAGGAGAGGCGCGCTTCTTCGATGCAAAGCTGGAGCGAATCCTTCAGTTGCTGTCCGCGCAATCCCTGTTGCCGGGCCTTGTCGAGGCAGGCCGCGCGCCTGGCGTTCGGACGGCGCGTTGCGTTGCCAGGTTTTGCCGCGGGCGCCGAGGAATCAGGTGCTGCGGTACCGGAGCCCGGTGCGGCCGATGGAGGCGCCGAAGAAGTATCGTTCGCGGGCGGCGGCGCCTGCTCGGGTGGCGGAGAGGATTGCTGTTGCTGGGCGATGGCGGCGGTCGTGAAGCACGCAGCGAAAAGCATCGTGACGACGAGACGCATGATCAATACCTCCTCCTGACGGGCCTGTCGGCGGATTATCATGGCCGGGACGCCCGACATAATAAAATGCCGATAAAGGGCAATTCGGTGACGCCTGCCGGCAGCTGGGATTCGACACGCCGCTGCAAACGACGATCCCGTTGTTTTGTTCCGCCTGTCATCGATGATGCCGCGATGCCTGGCCGACGGCGATCATGTCGGCTGCCACCGGTACAATCTTGCGAGCCTGCCTGCCCCCGGCTATACGGGCGGGACTTCGGGTGCGTAGCTCAGCGGAAGAGCACTACCTTGACATGGTAGGGGTCACAGGTTCGATCCCTGTCGCACCCACCATCCATCGTTTTGATTCATCTTCATTTCTTCAGTGCGATTCTGACACGTAGCTTCGACCGGCGACGCGCGATCGGCCGTGGCGCTCAGTTGGTGGTGCCGCGCTTGAGGTCGTAGGCGATGCCGGTAAAGCCGCGCACGACGCTTAGCAGCTTCTGGAGCTGCACCGCCTCGGCATTGGTGATCAGCACCACATCCTTGTCGCGCATCTGCACGGCCTGCGTCAGGAAGTAGCCGTCGGCGTCGCGCATGTCGATCTGGTAGAGCACGGGCACGAATGGCGGTGGATTGGCGCCATATTTCTCAGTGGCGGCACCGTCCAGAATATTCTTGGCGATCGACCACGGCTCAAAGCGGAACAGGTAAATGCCGCTCGGGTCGCCGATGGTATCGATCGGGCCGCCCGCCTGCGCGATCGCCTCGGCGAGCGTGACCTTTTCATAGGCGAATGGGTAGAGCGCAACCTTCTGCGTCGCGCCGAGCACCGCATAGGTGCGCGGATTATGGGTCAGATAGATCTGATCGTGCGGTGCGACGACGAGATTTTCGCTCGGATTGTTGACGATCGTCTGCAGCAGCACGTTGCCGACCTTGCCGTCGCGCATCACCTGCACGTAGGTCTCATAGGCCGGATATTTTGCGCCCCCGGCCGCAGCGATAACGTCGAGCAGACGCTCGCCGCGCGAACTCAACGGCACCGACTTCGCGGCATTGACCTCGCCGCCGACAGTCGCGGAGTTGCCGATGTTGTTCACCAGCGACACCATTACCTGCGGGCCGACTGCCTTGCCTTGCAGGTCCTGCTCGATCAGCGCGCCGGCTTGTCCCGGCGTCAGACCCGCGACCTTCACGCGGCCGACAAAGGGTACGAACACCGTGCCGTCCGCCTCGATGACCTGCGGCGGGATGTTGCTCGCGCCGGTCGCAACCGTACCGATCGGGCCGGTCGCCGCGGCTCCAGCCACGACGGATGGTGGCGGGAACAGCGTCTGCCCGCCGGTTTCGTAGACCGTGATCGCGACCGCATCGCCGCGACTTAGGGCATTGGTCGCACCGTAGCGGCGCTTCTTGAATGATGCGCCGAATGTCGGATGGAATTGGTCGAGCAAGGCGGCGACGCGGCCGTCGAGCTTCACGAGCGTGTATTCGATCTCGGACGGATTGTTCGCGGTATTGCCGAGCAGCTCGGCTGACGTCGGGGCTGATGCCGGCAGTCCGCAGCCGGCCAGCGCGCCAATCGATAACATAAGAGTCGCGCCCGCGAGAGCACGCCAAGGCGCAGTTCTCGAATGACTCAGAACGAACGAGCCCAGCACCCTTGCGTCCTCGACTTCACAAACGGCAGCCGCGCGGACAAATGCCCCCACTACCGAGGGTCTTGTATGCGAAGCAGGTGGCAGCGGCAAGAACAAGGATAGGTCGAGCGCTGTAGGATTGGGTCAATTTGGAACGCATCACGATTGAGTTTCGGTGCGAGTGCAATCATTTCCTGCCGGCGTCGAACAGTTGTGAACAAGAACGCGTTCGGAAATACCGCGACGTTTCGAATTGCCGGCTCGGTGGCTTCCTTCTCCCATGCCCGCTGGCGCCGCCGGAACCTTGATTTTGAATACGCGGAAATGCTTCCTGGAAGTGGAACGAAAGTCAATGGACTTGATTATCTGCCCACAGGTTGTTAATTATTATACAATAAAATCAGTGTTTTATGAGGCCGTCTGAAAAACATCACGTAATTTTCTGGCATAATGCAAGCGGCCTTGCTATGAGGCCTGACGGCGCCTGTCGAAACGGGCGTCACGAGACGGAGTTTCAGCACGATGCGAGGCGACCGGCCGGACAACAACGCCGAACGGAATGACGCCAGCGCCACTCCGGACTCTCCGCTGGAGCGCGCCGCTTCGCGCAAGCAGATACCGCGCGGTCTTGCGCTCCGCCGTCAGGAAGCCTCGGCCGCCGCGCAGGCGCGGGACCGCGAGAGCGTGCCATCTCCGCTTCCCAATCGCGCCTCGGCGACAGCGCGTCGCATCGAGCAGAGGCTGACGGTGATTTCGCCGCGCCGCGTCGCTCCGGAACCCAACCGGGCCCAATATTTTGTGCTGCCGCAGGCCGGTGCCGCGAAGAAGCGCGGCTACGGCGGGATCATCAGCTTCGCGATCTGCGTCGTGTTGCCGGTCCTGGTGGCGACGATCTATTTTTGCTTCTTTGCGTCAGACCAGTATGTCGCCGAATTTCGTTTCAGCGTCCAGGATACGTCATCGAATTCGGTTTCTGTCCCCAGCGGCCTGCAATCGGTGCTCGGGACAACGCCGGCTTCGAGCAGCAACAATAACTATCTGGTCGCCGATTTTCTCACCAGCCGCGAGACGGTTGAGGAGCTGCAAAAACGCATCGACGTGACAAGACTTTACTCCAAGTCGGGAATCGATTGGTGGGCGCGATTCGATGCATCCAAACCGATCGAACAGTTCTTGCCTTATTGGCAGTCGATGGTGACGGCCAACTATGATCAGGTCACCGGGCTTGCGACCGCGACCGTCCGTGCGTTTTCTCCCAATGACGCGCTGTTGATCGCCAACACAATGGTCAAGCTCTCGGAGGAGCTGATCAATCAGATCGCCAACCGGTCTCAGCGCGATGCAGTGCGTTTTGCCGAAACTGAGGTGGAAAAAGCCCAGGCGCGGCTCAAGGAGCAGCGCGCCAAGCTGACAGACTATCGCAATCGGGTCGGCGTCATTGACCCGACGAGCAGCGTCGCGGCGAGCAACTCCAGTTTGGTGCAGACCCAGCGGGCCAACCTCGCTCAGCTGGAAACCCAGCTCGCGACCTACATGAAACAGAATCTGGCGCCGAACGCCCCGGTGATCGTTACGCTGAAGAACCAGATCAAGGCGACGAAGGATCAACTCGCAGCGACCGAAGCGGATGTGGGCAAGGGCGTCAATGGCGCGGCGCTGTCGCAGGTCGTCGGCGAATACGAGCAGCTCAACCTCGAAGTCCAGTTCGCACAGAACATGGTGACGAGCACGATGGCCGCGCTCGATACCGCACGCGCCAACGCGGCCTCGCAACACCTTTATATTACGCCTTATGTGCGCCCCAGCCTGCCGCAAAGCGCGACCTATCCGAAGCGGCTCCTGTCGATCAGCGCCGTGGCGGCGCTGGCCTTCGCGCTCTGGACGATCATGCTCCTGATCGTGCGGTCAATTCGCGAGCGGTTTTCCTGAGGAAAAGGCCGTTTTAGGCGCTTTATGGCGCCCCCGGACGCATGGCCAACCGGTCGAGTTCAGTCTCGAGGGCATCGTTCCACAACGGCGGTGTGATGCCGAAGGCGGCTTCCAGGCGCTGCAGGTTAAGGCGGGAATTCCGCGGCCGTGTCGCCTTGGTCGGGTAGTCCTTGGTCGCGATTGGGGTGATGGTCCGCGTGGTTACCGGCAAACCTCGTTGCCGCACGCCCTCGATGATCGCCTGCGCAAAGCCGTGCCAGCTCGTTTGTCCTGCGGCACTCAGGTGAACCAGGTTCTTTGATGCCGAGAATGCCGACGGCAGGTCCGAGTGGTGCCGACGGATGATGCGCGTGATGGCGTCGGCAATGACGGCGGCGGAGGTCGGACTGCCGATCTGGTCGGCAACGATGCGCAGCTCGGGCCGCTCTCTGGCCAGCTGGACCATTGTCCGCAGGAAATTATTGCCGGTCGCGGCATAGACCCAGGACGTTCGCACAATGAGATGCGGGCCGCCGGCGCTCGACACTGCCTGTTCGCCGGCGAGCTTGCTGGCGCCGTAGACGTTCAACGGACCCGTCGGGTCCTCCTCGCGCCACGGCCGGTCTCCCGAGCCATCGAACACATAATCGGTCGAAAAATGGACAAGCGGCACGTCCGCCGCCGCCGCCCATCGCGCGATAGCTTCCGGGCCGGCCGCATTCACGAGGAAGGCCAGGTCGCGCTCGTCTTCCGCACGATCGACCGCCGTATAGGCCGCCGGATTGATGATGACATCGGGCTTGAGCTCCTCGAGCCGCGGCTTGATGTCATGCGGCTTCGACAAATCGAGACCACCACGGTCGGTACGGATCAGCGAGGCAAAACCGCCTAGCCGGTCGACGAGCGCCGACCCGACCTGGCCAGTAACACCTGTGATCAGGATGCGCACGCTATGCCATCGCAAGCATTGGCAGGTTGTCGACCTCGGCAAGCAATGGCGCCGCAGCATCGCGCGCCGACAACGTCGGAGTCTCAATCGGCCAACGGATTCCGATCGCCGGATCGTTCCATCGGATCGTGATCTCGTCGGCGGGGCTGTAGTAATTATCGCACTTATAAAAAAAATCTGCACTATCCGACAGCACCACGAAGCCGTGAGCGAATCCGCGAGGAATGAAAAACTGTAGCCCATTGTCTTCCGACAGGGTCACGGCGACATGTCGTCCGAAATGAGGGCTTCCTCTGCGGACGTCGACCGCCACATCAAGAATCTCTCCCCGCGCCACGCTGACCAGCTTGCCTTGGGCGTTCGGGTTCTGCAGATGCAGGCCGCGCAGCACGCCATGCGCCGAGCGCGACCAGTTGTCCTGGACAAAATCATCCGGCAATCCAGCATCGCGGTAGCGATCCGCGCGGAATGTTTCCATAAAAAAGCCGCGGGCGTGGGCGGGGCGCGGCGGCGCGCAAAAACAAAGACAGGGAAGAAGAGGATAG
>CAZNTY010000246.1:0-1954 GCA_964576085.1 uncultured Undibacter sp.
CTCACTAAGGCCCGCAATAACTTAGCATCCGTCGGCACGATGAGAAGAGACGTCCATGAAGCTCTCTTCGTTGGTAAGCCGTTAGGGCTCGGCCTGTATGAGATCGGCACGAACCAAAACCTCATGCTGGAAATGAAAGCACTCGCATGCCGGCTGCCAGTGGCGCTGATTGGCGGATCAGCGTCGCCCTACCCGTAGACGCCGATCAACACACGAAGCCTGTTTCTACTGGAGCTTTCTTAGCCGTTGGATCATCCAGCGCCCTATCGCTGGTGCGCGGCGGGTCTATCCACCAGCTTTTCGATAAGTTGCCGTAAGTCGGCGGGCGTGGTTTGCCCTGCGACAACCTCGTGATAGCCGATGCCCGCACGCCGTAGCGCTTCCTTCTTGATCGCATCACGCGCCGCTGCGGTGCCTTGGTGGTGCGAGCCGCCCTGATACTCGATGGCATGGCGTGGCTGGCAGTCGCTGTCCACCAGCAGCAGATCGACTCGTTTCGAATTGATGCAGCTGTAGGCTTCCGGATCCCTGCTTCGAAGAATCTCGCCCAAGGAAACCTGCGCCATCACATGCCATGTCGGATTGCAGGCCAACACGACGCGATCGAGTTCTTTGAAGACGCGCGCTTCGCTTTTGTTGAGGAGCGGCTGAATGGTGTAGCTCGCGCTCATGACGATCCGCAGCTGGTCGGCCGCGTCGGGCTGCTTGGGGGTCTCCTGATCGCGCGGCTTCGACCAAGACGCCGCACCTGCCTCCCGGCGATTCCCGTCCGAACGGTGGCGATTCCTTTTCAACCACGCCTGTCGCCGGTTCTTGGTGGCAAGCTTCTCAATGCCTATGCCACCAATGACGCCGATGGAAACGGCCACTAGCACGGCAAAGAGGATTTCCGGCGGCATCCGTACAAGCTACCCGTGCAGGCCGCGAGTGTCATCATGCAGGCTGCCGCGCAGGTGGACCGGACGCGTCATGCCGACAATGCGCCCGACCCGTTGTCCCGGCCGCAAGCAAGAGGGACGACCCGAACAATCCAATCCGTGGGCGGGCACGTCTTGCATGTGCGCGCCCTGCCGGCGCCTGAGCAAGACCGGCCGGCCAGCGCGGCAAGACGCAGAGAACCCGCGCTGGCATTCGGTACGCGCCGGCATGCCGGCGCGCCCGAACTGTTGGGCGGCTATGTCCGCCGATATCGCTTTCCCAGTTTGCTGGTGATCCCCTCGCTTTACCTCGATGATGACCGCTCTCGTGGGGCTATAGAGTCCTGCGCACCACTACCCAGCCCTGTCCGACCAGACCGTTAACCATCCCATCAGGGTTTGCTCGCGAATCCGAACTGCGGCACCTTCGCCGGGTGCCACGCCGGCTGAGGGTTCGCCGGGAAAAACGACAGGAGACGGGATTCCATGACTGAGTTGACAGACGACGTCCTTGCCGAGTTGCGCAAGATCGACACGCCTACCATCACCAACGTGGTGGCGACCTATCCCAAGAACCCGCTGTGCCTGGGCTTGTACAACCCCTGGACCGAGAACTGGTACACCGATACGTCGATCCGCTGCATTTATCCCGAGATGGGCGCGATCGTCGGCTACGCCGTGACCTGCGTCTACGGCCTGCCTGATCCGAACTACAGCGGTCGGCTCTCATTCATGGACGTGGTCGACGCGCTCGACGCGATGAAGAAGCCGACCATCCTGGTGATCCAGCAGAAATGGCCACCGGCGCTGATGAACAAGGCCGGCCTGGCCGGCGAGATGCTGGTGAGCTCGATGATGGCGGTGGGCTGCGTCGGCATGCTGTCCAACGGCCCGTCGCGCGACGTCGACGCCATCCGCCGGCTGAACTTCCAGCTCCTGTTGGGCGGCGTCACCGCGGGCCATGGCGAGATGGCGGTGCAATCGGTCAACGTGCCGGTCTCGGTCGGCGGCATGGATGTGGCGCCCGGCGATCTCGT
>CAZNTY010000247.1:0-2341 GCA_964576085.1 uncultured Undibacter sp.
GCAGGCGCTCACCGAGCGCGACGTGCCGGACTACATCGAGGTCGACGAGAACAAGAAGACCGCCAAGCTCGCCCGCATTCCGCTGCTCACCGACGTGCCCTACGCGGTGAGGATGGAGCCGCATCTGGTCGTCGAATATTACTCGCGCTAGGCCCGATCGACATTCATCGTAGCCAGATCATGGCTGCGGCAAGGTGAACGAAGCCGGTGAAGTGGATGGTTCGTCTGTCGTAGCGGGTGGCGAAGCGGCGGCAGTGCTTGAGACGGTTGAAGCAGCGCTCGATGCGATTGCGATGTTTGTAGAGGCCAGCATCATGCGGGATGGTGATTTTGCGTGTCCTATTTGACGGGATCACCGCTTCGGCGCCGATGCCGGCGATGAGGGCACGCAAGGCGTTGCTGTCATAAGCCTTGTCGGCGAGCACGGCGTCCCCGGTCTGGCCTTCGAGCAGCGCGGGGGCTTGCGTGACGTCTCCGGCCTGCCCGGCGGTCACGACGAACCGCAAGGGTCGGCCCAGCGCATCGGCGAGCATGTGGACCTTGGTGGTCAGCCCACCTCGGGAACGCCCCAGCGCCTGATCCTTGGCCCCCCTTTTCCGGTGGCCGCCTGCTGATGGGCGCGGACGATGGTGCTATCGAGCATCAGATATTGATTGTCGCGGTCGGCTGTCAGGGCGGCGAACACCCGCTCCCACACACCGGCATGGCACCAGCGGCTGAACCGCCGGTGCACCGTCTTCCAGCGGCCATAGCGCTCCGGCAGATCACACCAGTGTGCGCCGGATCGCAGCACCCACAGGCAGCCGTTCACGAACAGCCGGTTATCCGCTCCCGTCCGCCCCGGATCGCCAGCCTTGCCTGGCAGCAGCGGCGCAATCTTCGCCCACTGCCTATCGCTCAGCTCATATCGCCCAATCCCCATCGTCAAAGCTCCGTGGCAGAATCACGGAGCCCTATGAATCAGCCATCAGGCCGACTGGGAATCCTGAATGTCGATCGGACCTAAGGCTCGCGCCGCAGGTTCTTCGCCTTCAACTCGTCGAGATACTCCTGCCAGTATTTGTCGCGGTTGACGCCGAGCTCGCGCAGATACGTCCAGGTGTAGATTCCGGTCGAATGCATGTCGTCGAACGCAAGCCGCACGGCATAATTGCCGACCGGCAGCACCTCGAGGATCATGACGTTGATCTTGCCCGGCACGGTCTGGCGCTGGTCCGGCGAATGGCCCTGCACTTCCGCGCTCGGACTCTTCACGCGCAGGTATTCCGCCGGCAGGTCGTAACGCTCGCCGCTGTCGAAGCTCACGGTCAAGGTCCTGCGGTCGTTGTGCAGCTTCAGTTCGGTCGGCCAGGGCTCTTTCACGTCGGGCCTATCGATGCAGGATTTGCGGCGGAGCCGGCGCGCTACGGCAAGACTGCCGCAAAGAGACCGCGGCTGGCAGGCGCTGGCGCTCCCTACGGGAATCGAACCCGTGTTTCAGCCTTGAGAGGGCCGCGTCCTAGACCGCTAGACGAAGGGAGCTTCGGCGTCTGAAATAGACTCGATCCCGCGGCCAGGCAAGCGGGGCCCGGCTGCCGTCCGGCCGCTGAAAACGGCTTTGATCCGCGCCGCCTGTAAAACTGCCGCGGTTTCGGCGACGACTCGATAACGCTGGCCGGCTTTTTCTCCACTCTCCCTTGCCGCGGACCGGTCGAACGCGCAGACTTAAGGTCGTTATCAGATCTTTCATCGGAGCGTGCCATGAAACGGATTTTGGTTGCGGGACTGATTTCATTGTTCGCGGTCGGCTCCGCGCTGGCGCAGTCGTGCGAGAGCAAGGCGGTCGGCAAGGACGGCAAGCCGCTGGCCGGCGCCGCCAAGACCAGCTTCATCACCAAGTGCAAGAAGGACGCCTGCGCCGGCAAGGCCGTGAGCAAGGACGGCAAGCCGCTCACCGGCGCGGCCAAGGACAGCTTCCTGAAGAAGTGCGAGAGCGACGCGTAAGCGCCGCTAGCGCCGCAGCATGCCGCCGAGCGTGCCGCGCACGATGGCGCGACCGATCGAGCCGCCCATCGAGCCGCCGAGCGACTTGCCGATGTCGGCCGCGATCTGACCGGCCACCCGGTTGGTGACCGAGCGCGTGACCTCGCGCGTCACCAGCTGTCCGGTCGACAGCCGTTTGCCGCGCGGCACGCTGGTGCCGAAGATGGTGCCGAACACGCCGCCGATCTGGCCGAGCAGGCCGCCATCCTGCTGCGGGGCGGGCGCGCCACCGGGCGCCGGCGCGGTGCCGGCCGGCGTGGTGTTCTGCACCCGGTTCTTCAGCTTCTCGTAGGCGGATTCGGAATCGATCGCGGTGTCA
>CAZNTY010000248.1:0-8708 GCA_964576085.1 uncultured Undibacter sp.
GAACAACTCGACGTGCCGATCTATTTTCACCCGGCGACGCCGGATTCCCGCGTGGGCGACGTCTACTATAACGACTACGCCAAAGACTTCCCGATGGTGGTCCGTGCCGCGTGGGGCTACACGGTCGAGACGGCGACGCAGGCGATCCGGCTCGTCCTCTCCGGCGCCTTCGACAAATATCCGAAGCTCAAGATCATTCTCGGCCACTTCGGCGAGACGATCCCGTTCCTGCTCTGGCGCATCGACTCATCGCTCAAGCGCCCGGGGCAGAAGCAGCTCGACTTCCGCGACATCTTCTGCCACAACTTCTGGATCACGACCTCCGGCAATTTCTCCAACCCGGCGCTGCTCTGCTGCGTGCAGGAAATGGGCGTCGACCGCATCCTGTTCGCGGTGGACTGGCCGTTCGTGATGAACCCGCCGGGCGTCGACTGGATGAAGACCGTGCCGCTCTGCGACGAGGACAAGGCCAAGATATTGAGCGGCAACGCCCAGCGTCTGCTGCGTCTCTAGCGGCGCCGATCCGGCCCACGATGTGGTAGGGTGGCGTTGACCGGCTCGGTTTCTTGAGTCGGGGCCTGTAGCTCAATGGTTAGAGCCGACCGCTCATAACGGTCTGGTTGCAGGTTCGAGTCCTGCCGGGCCCACCAACAATTTCTTTTGATTTGTTGACCTGGCTCAAGCCTGCGAAAGCTCAGGCCTTGCTGCACGGTGTGGAAGAACAAACGGGGTGTCGTGTGGTGGCACTTCGCCCACCGATCCGGCGACGTCGAAGGCCCTTCGCACCATATGCTCAGTAATGATGTATGCGGGCGGTCCGTCCGCGAGCATCCGACCCTCCGACAGCATGATCACGCGGCCGGACAGCATCGCCGCAATATTCAAGTCGTGCAGGATCGTGACGATCGCAAACCCGCGCGAAGCAAAGCGGCGGATTGCGGCGATCACGTCCAGCTGGTGCCGCAGGTCGAGACTCGAAGTTGGTTCGTCAAAAAGGATCAGACCGGGGCCGGAGGCTTTCGCTCCGCAGCTTGCCTGAACCAGTATCCGAGCAAAGTGGCTGCGCTGTTGCTCGCCACCCGACAGCGTGCCGATGATCCGGTCGCGAAGCGCAGCGATGTCGAGCTGGGCGAGGGCTTCATCGATGAATCTTTCCACATCGTGGCCACGGCGCTGCATCGCGCCCATTCGCACGACCTCCGCGACAGTGAAGGGGAACGACACCGAGACACTCTGCGAGAGCACGGCACGGCGCAACGCAAGTTCAGCAGGCGGATAGGCTGCGATCGCGCGGCCAAACATGTGGACGGTGCCGCTGCTGGGTCCGATCTCGCCAGCCAGAGCGCGGAGCAGGGTCGACTTGCCTGCGCCGTTAGGACCAATCAGCGCCACAATCTCGCCTGGCCCTACCGAAAGCGTTACGTTATCGAGCAGGCGCTTCTCGCCGATGGCGACGGACATCGACGTCGCTTCGATGACGGGCGTCATAGTCCGAACAGCAGGCGTTGACGGAGCAGCACGGCGAGAAAAAAGGGCGCGCCGACAAGCGCAGTGAGAACGCCGATGGGAACCTCGGCCGGAGCCGCCAGCGTCCGCGCGCCCGTGTCGGCTGCGAGCATGAACAGCGCGCCGAGACAGACCGAAGCCGGCAGAAGCAAGCGATGGCTTGGCCCGATCAGCAGACGTAGCAGATGGGGCACCACGATGCCGACAAATCCGATCATTCCTGCAAACGCGACGGCCGCGCCGGTCAGCCCCGAGATCAACAGAATGGCGGCCCTCTTCAGCCATTCGACCCGTACGCCGAGGTGGAACGCCTCGTTCTCGCCTAGCACCAGAAGGTCGAGGCTGTGGGCGATCAGCGGAATTGCGCCAACCATGGCCAGAACGAACGGCAACAGAACCGCTCCCTTTTCCCATGTGGCGCCGCTCAGCGATCCCAGCATCCAGAAAGTGATGTCGCGCAGCTGCCGGTCGTCGGCGACGAAGACAAGAAGGCCGATTCCTGCGTTGGTCAGCGCCGCGATAGCGAGGCCCCCCAACAGAAAGATCGAGATGGAAGTTCGTCCACCGCTGGTGGCAATGCGATAGAGCACCGACGTTGCGGCAAGCGATCCCAGGAAAGCTGCAACTGGAAGGAACTGAATCGATAGTGTGGCAACGCCGTTCGCATTCAGCCGGTCTGCGACGATGATGGTTGTGGTGGCGGCCAGCGCCCCGCCACTCGACACGCCAAGGAGCGCAGGATCGGCCAGAGGATTGCGAAACAGCCCCTGCATGACCGCTCCGCTGACGGCGAGCATGGCACCGACCGCCATGGCCATCACGATCCGCGGCAATCGTACCGACCACAGAACGAGTTGGTCGCGGTGCAGCGTCGCGCCGTCGGATGCAGGTGAGGCGAGTTTCAGGGCGGCCAGGAGACGATGGAGTGGAATGCCCGCGGCGCCGATCGCCAACGCCATGGCGGCAAAGACTGCGAGGCCGAGAAGCAGGAGGCCGATCACGGCAGTCGGACGGATTGAACTTTGCCAGACGCGCATCGCGCCCGGGCCGGTCTGGGCCGCGCCGCCTGTCATGGGGTCGGACAAGCCTCGGCGCCGGCCTTTTCCGACGGGCACTGTCCGGACGAAAGTTGCGTGTTTAATGCAAGCGCAAGATCGCGGGCGGCGCGCGCGCTGCGAGGTCCAAATCCAAGGAGATAGAGACCATCCATCGATACGAATGCGCGACCGGTCGCTGCCGGTGTGGCGGTGAAGGCCGGATGGCTGAATACGGCATCGGCGGTGAGCGTCCCGTTGCCGCGCTCCATGACAAGCACCACGTCGGGCTGAGCCGCCACGACCGCTTCCGCGCCGACCTGCTTGTAGCCGTCGAACTCGCCAATGGCGTTCACTGCTCCTGCCATCCTTATGATGCCGTCGGCCGCGGTATTGTGTCCGGCAACCATGACCCGGTCGGCTACGAGGGACATGACGAAAAGCACGCGTTTGCGTTTGGTAATGCCCGCCTCGAGCGATTGGAGAGCATTCAGGTCAGCGTTGACCCTCTCCGACAAACAGCGGCCGCGCGCACCTGCGCCGACGGTCGACGCGACCATCTCGATCTTCTCGATGATGCCTTCGCCGCTGAAACGGTCGGGTACGACCACCAGCGGCACGCCTGCCTGTTTGAGAACAGCCATCGTCTCTTTGGGGCCGGTGCCTTCGAGCGCTAGGATCAGCGAAGGAGCGAGCCCCAAGACTCCCTCTGGCGAGAGCTGGCGCATGTAGCCGACGTTCTTCTTCTCTTTCATCGCATCGGGCGGAAACAGGCTCGTCGTGTCTACCGCGACGATGCTTTCCCGCAGACCCAGCTCGTAGAGAATCTCGGTCACCGATCCTCCGATCGAGACCATGCGGCTGGTATCGCGTGTTGCGATGGTCTCGTTGGCCCGTGCCGCAGAGACATTGGCCAAAACCAGGACGAAGTGCGCGGATAACGCCAATCGGCCTGTGCGGCGAAGAATGTCGAACACGGATAAACTCATTTGGTGAGGATCAGCTTGTTCTGGCCAGTCAGGCGCAGCCGATAGTTTTCGCCGCCGTGCCGGATCAGGATTTCGCGGGTGCCGAGGAACAGTTCTCGGCTGTCTATAGTCTGGTTCGCCAACTTAATACTTCGGGTATCCCGATCCCCGGCCGAAAACTCCTTGCTTTCTTCGCGCTCGGACATGGTCATCATTTACATCAAGCGGAACTTTATTCTGGGATTACGCCAACAAATACTTGAGTATTTGGAGTGATTCCAGTGTATCGTCTTCCCGCTTTAGTCAGTTTAGAGGAGTTATACTTTTATAATCCTCATCTTGACTTCGATAATACACGACGGTTACAAAAGCAACCGGAGCCGAAATCTCTGAGCCAGCCAGCCCGCCTTCGCGCGAAACCGCGCACGGCCGCCAGCCCGCAACACGGCAGAAAATGAGACCAGCGTCGGACACGACGCTGCGTTGGGGGCTACATGATTGGTGTTTCAAAGGGCGCGCGCGCCCTGCGTTCTTATTGCTCGGCGGCGCTGGTGGCGGGCCTTGGGTTGGCCACGGCACATGCCCAAAGCCGCGCGGTGGTTCCCGATCCGGTCACGGTGCTGGCCACAAAGACCCCGGACAAGACTACGGCGTCAGATGATTTCCGGCGCACCGGCCGAAACGCCGAAGTGACGATTTGCCTGGATATCGGGGCGGTCGGCGGAGCCGACGTTGTACGCGGCCCGTTCGCCAACATCCATGGCTCCAATACATCCGCTGCATGACCGCGTTTCCGTCGGCGGTAGGAACCGGCGATCCGGTCGCGTTCCACCGCCGGCATCACCTTCGACGGCTCGTCCACCGCTCTCGCGAGTCGGCGTCCAATGATGAAGAAGGAGAATGCATGTTCATCGCAATGAATCGCTTCCAGGTGAAGCGAGGATCGGAAGAGGCTTTCGAAAAGGTCTGGGCCACCCGCGATTCCTATCTGAATCGCATGCAAGGCTTTGTCGAATTCCATCTCCTTCGGGGTCCCGAGTTCGAAGATCACACGCTCTACGTCTCGCATACCGTCTGGCAAACCAAAGCGGATTTCGAAGCGTGGACGAAGTCCGAAGAATTTCGCGTCGCGCATGTGCGAGCCGGCAACGCTGCCACCGGGTCGCTCTATCTCGGCCATCCGAAGTTCGAGGGCTTCGAGGTGCGTCAGGTGCTTGGCGCCAACAAGGCGGTGGCCTGACGCGCATCGGCGCGCTGCCCACACGGTGCTCAATGGACCATCGTTCCGACCAGCAAGTGGCCGATTTCCAAGGTGTCGCGGTGGCTGTTGGCCTGCCGAAGAGGAGTTCGATGCCGCTCGAGGCAGCAACGACCAAGTCGGCTTCGGTCAAGCCCGCTTCCAAACCGGCAAAGAGGAAGCGGACGGCGCCGGGATCATTCCCGGAAGCGATTCCGCTGAGTGATCTGAAGCGTTTCGTAGAGGTGACGTCGATCGAGAGCCTCGCCGAGGAAAAGAGGATCTCGCCGCTGGATCTCGTACGAAGCTTGCCGCGTTCGATGTGCCGGTTGGCGCCTGCGGGCGCTCTGCTGGAAGTGATGAGCGCAGCCGCGACGTGGGGTCAGGTGCGAATCCTACTGTCGAACGCCGGCAGCGTCATTGAAGTGACCACGGAGATTCCTCAGCCCCAGCAAGGACACCACTACGTCTACTTGCTCGGACACGGTCCAATCTGCGGGCGCTTGCGTATCGACGTATGCGCCGGCGTGGCGTTCATCGAGCGCGAGTTCTTGGGCAAGCTTTCGCCCATGCTCCTGGTCTTCGATACGACTGGGCATGTGATGTTCAAGATTTTGCCCGCGCGTGGTGACCTCCGTTCGCTTCGTGACAGCCAGATCCAGGCGATGCGGGAATTGGCTCGGCAGGTCGGCAGGCCCGCGAAGTAACAGGAGTTGAAATGACCCTCTCTGTTGTGACGATCCCTCTGCGGGACCACCTTGCCGCTAAACCCGATGCAATCATCGAGACCGTGGCGAAGGAATTCAACGTCACGGTACGCGAGGCGCTAGAGGCGCTGCCCGAGCCCTTGCGGCGGTTCGCCGCCGGCGAATCCTTTGTCGATGTGATGACCGCAGTGGCGACCTGGGGACCGGTCACTCTGATCATTCACTCCGAAAATGGTGTCATGGAGTTCTCAGGTCCAATCCCGACCGGCTCGGTCGGGCATGGCTACTACAATTTGGCTGGCTCCACCGGATTTCACGGGCATCTGCGTCACGACCGTTGCGTCGCCATCGCATTCGTCGAGCGTCCGCTTTTCGGCCGTCCGTCGGCATCGATCATCTTCTTCGATCCTGAAGGCGGCACCATGTTCAAGATTTTCGTCGGCCGCGACGAGAAGCGCGAACTGCTGCCTGATCAGATGACGGCATTTCGCGCATTGGCGCAGCGTCTCTGCCAAACCAGCTAGCCGTAGCCCTGATGCCGAGTATTTTTGGGTACGCGGGCTGGCGCTGGGTTGTGATCGTCGGATGTGCTTGGGCCTCTGGTCTCCTGAAGCGAGCCATCGCGGAGGCGACCCACCACGCGCGGGGCGGCGGCCGTTGGTTTCCTGTGGTCGAGGCTGGGCAGCATGCGGCGGCGGTGGCGGGTTTGCGCAGGCTCGCGATGGTCGCGGTTGGAACTGCGGCCTTTTCAGCGAGTGCGACGCAATCTTTCGGGCAGGGTGAAGGGGTTGTCCTTGATACGATCGAGGTGGTGAGTAGCAAACGTCCCGCTTCAACGTCCCGGGGCCGCCAAGGCGGTCGATCGCGCGCGGTTCGCCAAGCTCCCGCTGCGCCCCCGCAAGCCGCGCCGGCACCCGCATCCGTCGAGCCGGCCAAGGGTTTCCAGGGCACCCCCGATTGGGTTTACAGCACGCCGTCGTCCGTTAGCGTGCTCAGCCGTGAAGTGCTCGAGCAGCGTGCGCCGCGCAATTCCAGCGATCTGTTTCAGGACATGTCCGGCGTGTTCACCGCGACCGACCGGCAAAATCCGGGTACGACGGTCAATATTCGCGGGCTGCAGGAGCAGGGCCGCGTCAATGTCATGATCGACGGTGCGCGCCAGAATTTTCAGCAGGCGGGCCACAACGCCGTGAGCTCCGTCTATTTCGATCCGGAACTGATCGGCAGCGCGGTGGTGGAGAAGGGGCCCACCTCCACGGTCGGAGGTGCAGGCGTGATCGGCGGCGTCGTTTCGCTGCGCACGCTCGAGGCCGACGACATCCTGTTGCCCGGCAAGTCCTACGGCGTTCGCTCGCGTGTGACGGCCGGCACCAACGAATACCGTTACACGACGAGCCAAGCAGCCGCGGCGCGGAGCGAGACATTCGAGGTCGTCGCGGCCGTTTCGCGCAAGGAATCCGGAGCCTACCAGCCGGGTCACAATGGCACGCTGCAGTATGTCGGGCCGGGCGAGCCGATCAAGTTCACAGGCCAGGACAACTGGTCGGGGCTCGGCAAGCTCACCTGGCGTCCGACGCCGGATCAGATGGTGAAGTTCGGGTATGTCGCGCTCAACAACAATTTCTCGACAGGCCAAGGCGAATTCATCGACAACAATCAGCTCTTCACGCAGTCGGCGACTGCCGACTATTCCTGGAAGCCGGCCAACAAGTGGATCGATTTCAGCTCCAAGGCATGGTGGTCATCGACTGACAATCATCAGTTTCGGCCTCCGCGCTCGGCCTATGGAGCCTTCGACCTGCAATACGGCCTGAATTCCTTCGGCGGCAGTCTGTCCAACACCTCGCGCTTCGACATCCCGCTGTTCAACGTCGCGTGGACGAATGGTGTCGAGTACTTCAAGGATCAGACCAAGACCGGCGTCAACAGCGACCAGACCAATCCATCCGACGCCGAATGGTTCTCAGGCCCGACACCCGCCGGAGCGCGCCAGCTCTCGAGCGCATTCAGCGAGATCAAGTTCAAGCACAATGAATGGCTCGAACTGATTGGGGGCGGGCGCTACGATCTCTATTCGTTGAAGGGCTCCGGCAACTTCATCAATGCGTGCGGCAACAACGCTTCCGAATGCACGCAGCCCTTTTCGGTCGACAAGTCGGAAGGGCGTTTCTCGCCCAAGGTCACTGTCGCCGTCACTCCCTACAAGGGCATTCAAGTCTACGGCACCTATGCCGAGGGTTTTCGCCCGCCGCAGATCATGGAAACGCTGCAATACGGACGGCATATCGGCAATGGCGCCATTTTCGCACCCAATCCGAACCTGTCGCCGGAGGTATCGAGGAACCTGGAAGCTGGCGCTAATTTCAAATTCGACAACGTGTTCTTTCAAGGCGACGGCTTCCGCGCCAAGGCCGCCATTTACGAAAACAAGATCGACAATTTTATAACCACTGCGACCGGCCGCTTTCCGCAAGCCGGCACCTACCTCGACCTTGTCCAAACGGCATTCGTCCACGTCAATCTCCTCGGCCCGACGACCACGATGAAGGGCTTTGAAATGGAGGCGTCCTACGACGCGGGAAATGCCTATATCGGAATGGCCTACACCCGTCTGAAGGCGACCTATGATGGCGTTTACGATCCCTTTTTCGCCGGCCCACCGAATGGCACCGCCTATCTGCCATTTCTGCCGGGGTGGCAGCGTGAGTACTTCTTCATCTACGTGCCGCCCAAGGAGAAGCTGACGTTGGATGGAGGCGTTCGCTTCTGGGACCGCAAGATCACGGTTGGCGCCCGCATGAATTACGTGGCGCCGACGATACCGCTGGGAACACCGGATCTGCTGCAGACCTACACGCAGCAGAGCTACCGGATCTACGCCCTCTATGCGTCGGTCGCTTTCAACGAGAACCTGACCGGCCGCATCAACGTCGACAACCTGTTCGACAAGGCTTATGTCGATGCGATGGGCGTGCCGACCTATCCGGCCCCAGGACGTACGGTAACATTTTCGCTGCAGGGGAAATTCTGATGCAGCGACTTGACCGGGCCCAACGCTCCCGCAGCGATCGACTGGCGGCCACGTCGGGCAGATCAAGAATGCCTCCAAAGAATGCGAAAGAAGATGAGGCCGATCCAGAATAGCTACAAAAGAAGATGAAACGGTTTGCCAAGTGCGCAGGTCAACCGTAGGAAAACCGAACGTTTCGTTCTGCTGAACGACCGCTACATGAACCTGCCAAGCCAGCTCGCCAGG
>CAZNTY010000249.1:0-3370 GCA_964576085.1 uncultured Undibacter sp.
CAGCGTGCGCTGTTTGATGGCGGCGGCGAGCGTGCCCTCGTCGAGATAGGCGAGCTCGCCGCCGACCGGCACGCCATGCGCGAGCCGCGTCACCTTCACCCCCGCGTCCTGCAAAAGCTCCGTGATGTAGTGTGCGGTCGTTTGGCCGTCGACGGTGGCGTTGAGCGCGAGGATCACTTCCTTCACCGCAGGATCGTGCGCGCGCGAGATGAGCGCGTCGATCGACAGGTCCTGCGGCCCGACGCCGTCGAGCGGCGACAATGTGCCGCCGAGCACGTGGTAGCGACCATTGACCGCATGCGCGCGCTCGAGCGCCCAGAGATCGGCGACATCGGCCACCACGACGATGATCGAGGCATCGCGCCGTGCGTCCGTGCACACCGTGCACGGGTTCTGCGTGTCGATGTTGCCGCAGGTCTTGCAGACCTCGATCTTCTCCATCGCGGTCTCGAGCGCCGCGGTGAGCGGCGCCATCAGCAATTCGCGCTTCTTGATGAGATGCAGCGCGGCGCGGCGCGCCGAGCGCGGCCCGAGCCCCGGCAGGCGGGCGAGGAGCTGGATCAGACGCTCGATCTCCGGTCCGGCAACGGCGGCGGGCATGATTTACCGGCCCCTCCACGTCATGGCCGGGCTTGTCCCGGCCATCCACGCCTTCACTTCGCGCGGCAGCCCAAAGGCGTGGATGCCCGGCACGAGGCCGGGCATGACAACAATTAAGTCAGCAGGAAGAACCATCTAAAACAGCTTCAGGCCCGGCGGCAGCGGCAAGCCGCCGGTCAGCGCCTTCATCTTGTCCTGCAGCACGGCCTCGGCCTTGCGCCGCGCGTCGGCATGCGCCGCGACCAAGAGATCCTCCAGAATCTCCTTCTCGTCCGGCTTGAGCAGCGATGGATCGATGCGCGCGCCCTTCAGATCGCCCTTGGCGGTGAGCCTGACGGCCACCAGCCCGCCGCCCGAGGTGCCTTCCACCTCGACGTGGTCGAGCTCGGCCTGCAGCTCCTGCATCTTGGACTGCAGTTGCGCGGCCTGCTTCATCATGCCCATAAAATCAGCCATTGAAATCAGCCATTGAAATCAGCCATCACTCGGCCTCGGCCTCGTCCGACATCGGCGGCTCGGCCGGCCCGTCATCGGGCTTGCTCACCGCGACGATCTCAGCACCGGGAAAGCGGTCGAGCACCGCCTGCACCAGCGGGTCGGCGCGCACGCCGCGCTTGAGTTCGGCCTCGCGCGCCTCGTTCTGCTTCTTCACGGTCGGCGCGCCCTGCTCGGCCGACACCACCACCATCAAGCGCCTGCCGGTCCACTTCGTGAGCTTGCGGGACAGGTCGTTGATCAGCGAGCGCGGCGCGCTCGGCTCCAGCGCCAGCTCGAGCCGGCCGTCCTCGCAGCGCACCAGCCGCACGTCGCGTTCGAGCGCCATCTTCACCGCGAGGTCGCGCTTCTCCGCGGCGAGCGCGATGATCTCCTGGAAGCTGCCGAGCGCGAGGGTCGGAGCGCTTTGCGGCACCGGATCGCTTTGAGACTCTTGCATCGGACGCGGTGACACGGCTGCCGAGCCGCGCGGCGCTCCACGCGGCGCCTCATAGCGTGGCGCACTTGCCGGCGCCGCAGCAACCGTCGTGCCGCCGCCATTGCCGCCACTTGACGGGCGGCTGCCGTTGCCGCCCTCACCCAGCGCGCGCACGACCTCGTCGGGCGTCGGCAGGTCGGCGGCATAGGCGATGCGGACCAGCATCATCTCGGCGGCGGCCAGCGGCCGCGCCGCATCCTTCACCTCGGCGATGCCCTTGAGCAGCATCTGCCAGGCCCGCGACAGCACACGCATCGAGAGTTGCGCGGCAAAGGCACGGCCGCGCACCCGCTCGGCCTCCGACAGCGAAACATCGTCGGCCACCGCCGGCACGACTTTGACGCGGGTGACAAAATGAGTGAACTCGGCGAGGTCGGTCAGCACCACGGCCGGATCGGCGCCGATGTCGTACTGTTCGCGCAGCTCCTTGAGTGCCGCGGCGACGTCGCCCTTCATCAGCGACTCGAACAGGTCGACGATACGGACGCGATCGGCGAGACCAAGCATCTGCCGCACGTCCTCGGCCCTGACCTTGCCGGCCGCATGCGCGATCGCCTGATCGAGCAGCGACAGGCTGTCGCGCACCGACCCCTCAGCGGCCCGCGCGATCAAGGCAAGCGCGGCCGGCTCGGCTTCGACCTTTTCCCGGGTCGCGATGCCTTCGAGATGCTTCACCAGCACCGCGGCATCGACGCGGCGCAGATCGAAGCGCTGGCAGCGCGACAGCACCGTGACCGGCACCTTGCGGATCTCGGTGGTGGCGAAGATGAACTTGGCATGCGGGGGCGGCTCCTCCAGCGTCTTGAGCAGCGCGTTGAAGGCGGCGCCCGACAGCATGTGCACTTCGTCGAGGATATAGACCTTGTAGCGGGCGGACACCGGCGCGTAGCGGATCGCGTCATTGATCTGGCGCACGTCATCGACGCTGTTGTGGGAGGCGGCATCCATCTCGATCACGTCGAGATGGCGGCTCTCCATGATCGCCTGGTCGTGCACGCCCATCACCGGCATGGCGATGGTCGGCCCGCTCACCGAGCCGTCGGGCACTTCGTAATTGAGCGCGCGCGCGAGGATGCGCGCGGTGGTGGTCTTGCCGACGCCGCGCACGCCGGTGAGGATCCAGGCCTGCGGGATGCGGCCGGTCTCGAACGCGTTCGAGATGGTGCGCACCATCGCGTCCTGTCCGATCAGGTCGTCGAACGACGCCGGCCGGTATTTGCGGGCGAGCACCCGGTAGCCGGTCGCGGGCTGCGCGGAGACATCGAGGCTTGAATCGGTGGACGGTTTGACGGCGTCGCTCATGCAGCATCCATAGTACGTCATTCCGGATGCCGCGCAGCGGCAGTCCGGAATCCATAGTCCCTGTCCGCGTAATCTAGGAAACCGGGATTATGGATTCCGGGGTCGCGCCTTCGGCGCGCCCCGGAATGACAGAAACGGGACTCTCGGCCAAAGGTGGGAGGCTGACGAGCGACCCGATCCGTGCTCGTTAGGGCTGCTTCCTTCCGGACCTGACCCGGTTGGCGAGTGGCTCGTCCACCGCCAACCTCCCGGCCCTATATCAGACCATCAGGAAGCGATTGCAAGCGGACGACGGCCCGCCAAACCTGTCGTTGCCGGGCTTGACCCGGCAATCCATGATGACTTTCCCCAGAAAAGTTCTCCTCTGGGACCGCTTCATCATGGATGCCCGGGCCAAGCCCGGGCATGACGCCTCGTGTGGCAACTCGACCCGCAGCTCGCAACCGACACTGTGGCAGTGAAAGACCTCGCGCTGTCGCGCGTGCTGCTCAATAA
>CAZNTY010000250.1:0-9983 GCA_964576085.1 uncultured Undibacter sp.
CGCCCCCGGGCGTTGCCGCGCCGCGCGGCGATCCGATGGCTGTGCCGAGCTTCTGGGACCCGCGGCGGCGGCCGGAGCGGCCCGACCTGTCGCGCATCAACGGCATCCGCTTCCTGACCGAGTTCGATTATCCGCCGTTCAATTATGCAGGGCCGGACGGCCAGCCGGCCGGCTTCAATATCGATCTTGCCCGCATGATCTGCGAGGAGATCAAGACCACCTGCACGATCCAGGCGCGCCGCTTCGACACGCTGATCGAGGCCCTCAACGGCAACGGCGGCGACGCCATCATCGCCTCGCTCGCGGCGACGCCGGAGATGCGCCGGCGCGTCGATTTCAGCGATCCGTATTACCGCACGCCGGCGCGCTTCATATCGCGCAAGGATGTCGAGGTCGACGACGTGCGGCCGGCCGATCTCGAGGGGCGCCGCGTCGGCGTGGTCGCCGGCACCGCGCACGAAGCCTATCTGCGCGCGCTGTTCACCGAGGTCGAACTGCATGCCTATCCGAGCGCCGACGAGGCGCGGGCGGCGCTGCGCCGCGGCGAGGTCGACCTGCTGTTCGGCGACGGCATCGCGCTGGCGTTCTGGCTCAATGGCACCGATTCCGCGGGATGCTGCGTGTTCCGCGGCGGGCCGTTCCTGGAGAGCCGCTTCTTCGGCGAGGGCATCGGCATCGCGGTGCGGCGCGGCAATGACGTGCTGCGCCAGGCGTTCAACTGGGCGCTGTTCCGGCTATGGGAAAGCGGCAAATTCACCGACCTGTGGCTGCGCTATTTCCCCATCAGCCCGTTCTGAGCGATGCCGCCGTTTGCCCGTATCCTGGCCGGCCTGACCGCGGCGATCGGCTGCGGCGCGCTGGCGCTTCAGGGGGCGATCATCCTCGAGGCGACGGCGGCGGTCGCCGCGAGCGGTGCGATCCGGTTTCCGGTCGCCGCTGCCGTGGTGGTGTTCCTGTCGTTCTTTACCCTGCAGATCAATTCGATGGCGACGGCGATCACCGCCGGCGCCGCGGCCGGCTTGCAGCGGCTCGCCGGCCGAGGGCAATGGCGAAGCGCCATCCTCGCCTATTCGCTGGCCGGCTCGATCGTGTTCGTGTTCGCTTTGCAGCCCTATTGGCATCACCGCGGCTGGCAGTTCGCCGCCGACACGTTGCTGCACAACGTCATGCCCGCGCTCTACACGGTATTTTGGCTCGTCGCGGTGCCCAAGGAGCGCCTGAGGTGGCGTGATCCTTTCCTCTGGCTGATCTATCCAGCCGCCTACCTCGTGCTGCTGCTCGTCGTCGCGCAGTGGACCGGCTTCTTCCCGTACCCGTTCATGGACACGCGCGCACTCGGCTTCGTCAGCCTGGTCTTCAACCTGCTGGCGCTGGGCGTCGTGTTCCTCGCCGTCGGGCTTGCCGTCGTTGCGGTGGCGCGGATCGTTGACCCGCCGGCCGACGCTGCTTAAAGCACTGCCACGCGGAGACGAACCCATGCCGGATAGTGCTGCCGTCGCGGCGAATTGGCGCGAGCTTGCCGAACAGTCGAACGCCTGGCCGTTCGAGGAGGCGCGCAAGATCGTCGCGCGGCTCAGGAAGAAACCCAAGGACGAAGTGATCTTCGAGACCGGCTATGGTCCCTCCGGCCTGCCGCATATCGGCACCTTCGGTGAGGTCGCGCGCACCACGATGGTGCGTCATGCCTTCCGCGTGCTCACTGACGACAAGGTGAAGACCCGGCTGATTGCCTTCTCCGATGACATGGACGGGCTGCGCAAGGTGCCTGACAACGTGCCGAACAAGGACATGCTGGCGCAGCATCTCGGCAAGCCGCTCACGCGGGTGCCCGATCCGTTCGGCACGCACCCGAGCTTCGGCCAGCACAACAACGCGCGGCTGCGCGCCTTCCTCGATCATTTCGGCTTCGACTACGAATTCATGTCGTCGACCGACTGCTACACCAGCGGACGGTTCGACCAGGCGCTGCTGACGATGCTTCGGCACTTCGATCGCGTGATGGCGATCATGCTGCCGTCGCTGCGCGAGGAGCGGGCGGCGACCTATTCGCCATTCCTGCCGATCGACCCTGATACCGGCATCGTCTTGCAGGTACCGGTCACGGCGCACGACGCGAAGGCCGGCACCATCACCTACGAGCACCCGGAGACGAAGCAGCCGGTGACGACGCCGGTGACAGGCGGCCGCTGCAAGCTGCAATGGAAGCCGGACTGGGCGATGCGTTGGGTCGCGCTCGGGGTCGACTACGAGATGGCCGGCAAGGACCTGATCGATTCGGTGAAGCTGTCCGGCGAAATCTGCCGCGCGCTCGGCGGCGCGCCGCCGGAAGGCTTCAATTACGAACTGTTCCTCGACGAGCACGGCCAGAAAATCTCGAAGTCGAAGGGCAACGGCCTGACCATCGAGGAATGGCTGCGCTATGCCTCGCCGGAATCGCTGTCGCTGTTCATGTATCGCGAGCCGAAGGCGGCGAAGCGGCTCTATTTCGACGTGATCCCGCGCACGGTCGACGAGTACCAGCAGTTCCTCGACGCCTATCCGCGCCAGGACCCGCGCCAGCAACTGTCAAATCCGGTGTGGCACATCCATTCCGGCAAGCCGCCGCGGGTCGACATGCCGATCTCGTTCTCGATGCTGCTGACGCTGGTGTCGTCCTCCAACGCCGAGAACGCCGAGACGCTGTGGGGTTTCATCGGCCGTTACCGGCCCGGCGTGACGCCGCAAACCCATCCCAAGCTCAACGCGCAGGTCGAATACGCCATTCACTACTTCCGCGACTTTGTACTGCCGGCCAAGAAATTCCGGCAGCCGAGCGACAGCGAGCGCGCGGCATTGATCGACCTGCGCGATGCGCTTGGCCAATTGCCGGCGCAGTCGAGCGCGGAAGACATTCAGAATGTCGTCTATGAGGTCGGCCGTCGCGAGCCGTTCCTCGACCACAAGAAGAAGGCGAAAGACGGCAAGCCGGGCGTCTCGCTCGACTGGTTCAACATGCTCTACCAGGTGCTGCTCGGGCAGGAGAAGGGACCGCGCTTTGGTTCCTTCGTCGCCGTCTACGGCTTGCAGAACACGGTCGAGATGATCGACGGCGCCTTGGCGCGTAGCGCCTAGAGTGAAGCCCGATCACATCGAAGCGTCTGCCCCTCCGATGTGTCATCGCCGCGAAGGCAGGGCATGACAGAAGAGGGGATCAAGTGATTCCGTCTGAGTGGATTCCCACTCTAAGCGAGCTGGCCCGCAGCGCCTGATTACTGGCTCGCCCACACGATGCGCGCGACCCACAGCACGTCGCTCATCGGCAACGTGCGGTCGCGATGCTCCGAATTGAGCGAGCGCAATTCGATGCTTCTGGTGGTCTTGCGGCGAAGCTCTTTCACCATCACCTCACCGTCCTTGGTCTTGACCACGACACGGTCGCCCTTGCGGACCGTCGCCGCGGGCGACACCACGATGATGTCGCCGGCGCGATAGACCGGCTTCATTGAATCACCAGATACCTTGAGCGCGTAGGCATTCTCGTCATTGATCTGCGGCAGGCTGACCTCGTCCCAGCCCTTGCCGACCGGGAAGCCGCCGTCATCGAAATAGCCGCCGGCACCGGCTTCGGCGAACCCGATCAGCGGGACGGCCTTGGGCGCCTGCCTGCCACCATCAGTGAGCAGACTCATGAACGTGCCCACCGATGTTCCGGTCGCCGCCAGCGACTTCGCGACTGATTCGGTCGAGGGCCAGCGTGGCCGGCCTTCCGGCGTGACGCGTTTCGACTTGTTGAACGTCGTGGGATCGAGACCGGCCTTTTTGGCGAGCCCCGATGCCGACAGTTGGGCGCGTTCGGCCAGGCGATCGATTGCCGCCCAGATCTGGGCATGAGTCAACGGATTGGAACGGGCCACGGGCTGCCTCTCCCTAAAAAACGATACTTGTTCTAGGAATTATTACCTTGAGTCGCCCCCGTCAAGCAAGCTGCGCTTGAAACCTGGGGCCAGCGGAGCGATACCGTCTGCCGGACGGCATGGAGTTGCGGTCTTTGATCGGGTTTTTCGAACGGTTGTCCCGCCCTTTGTTGCGGGTGCTGGACCCGGAGGATGCGCATAAGGTGGCGGTCCGGGCCCTTCAACTGGTGCCGCAGGCCCGGTCCGCTCCGGACGATCCTCTGCTGACAGTCCGCGCCTTCGGATTGAATTTCCCCAATCCGGTCGGCATCGCCGCCGGCTTCGACAAGAACGCCGCAGTCCCCGATGCGCTGCTGCGCCTCGGTTTCGGCTTTGTCGAGGTCGGCACCGTCACGCCGCGCGCGCAGCCGGGCAATCCGCGCCCGCGCGTCTTTCGTCTGCCGGCGGACGAGGGTGTCATCAACCGCCTCGGCTTCAACAGCGAGGGCGCTGCCGTGGTGTTGGCGCGGCTCGCCGAGCGTGCGAAGCAGAATGCCAATCCCGGCGGTATCGTCGGCGTCAATGTCGGGGCCAACCGCGATTCCGCCGACCGCGTCGAGGATTATGTGCGTCTGATCGACACTTTTGCGCCGGTTGCGAGCTATTTCACCGTCAACATCTCATCGCCCAATACGCCGGGCCTGCGCGACCTCCAGCAGGCGAAGGCGCTCGACGATCTCCTGGCGCGCGTGGTCGAGGCCCGCGACCGGGCGCATCGCCGCGCCGGCCCGGTGCCGGTGCTGCTCAAGATCGCGCCGGACCTGTCGCTGCCGGAACTCGATGACGTGGTCGGCATTGCCCGCAAGTATCGCGTCGACGGCATGATCGTCGGCAACACCACGCTCTCGCGACCGCAGTCCTTGCGCGACCGCGAGCGCGCCAGAGAAGCGGGCGGCCTGTCAGGCCGGCCGCTGTTCAAGCTGTCGACCCGCATGCTGGCCGAAACCTATGTGCGTGCCGAGGGGGCGTTCCCACTGATCGGTGTCGGCGGCATCGATTCGGGCGCCACGGCGATCGCCAAGATCAAGGCTGGCGCAAACCTGTTGCAGCTTTACACCGGACTCGTATTCAACGGCTTCGGACTGATGGCGCAGATCAAAGCGGCTCTCGTGGCGGCGCTCCGGCGCAGTCATCGTGACTCGCTGGCTGCGATCGTCGGTTCGGATGCCGCCGCGCTCACGGCGGAAAGCTGGCCGAGCTAGCGTCCGCGCGGCGCGTTTACCAGCCGCATCACGATCCAGATCGGGATCACGATCACGGCGCCAAGCAGGAAATAGCGCCACAGCCAGCGCACCGCGTCGAAACCCATGTCCCATAGCCGCTGCAGCAGGGCGCGGATGCTCTCGACGATGTTCCAGGGATCGAAGCCGAGCGCCGCCAGGATGACGCCGACCAGGATCGAAACCAGCACGAGCCGCGTCAGCACCGCCAGCGGCGAGCCGCCGAGCCATCGATTGATCTGCGCGTCGGCCATTTCAAATCCCTCTCCGAGTCGTCTCACATCCTGTCATGCCCACTCGCATTCTGTCATACCCCGCGAAAGCGGGGTATCCAGCCTTTTCCCTATTGAAGTGCCGGATCGTCCGCCGTCACGGACGATGACGGGCGAGGGTTGGGCGCGCGGCCGTGCTCGCTGAGCGCCAGCATCTTTTCCAGGGTCTCCAGCCGGTCGGCCTCGTGCGGCGGCTTGTCCCAGCGCAGCCGGCTGATGCGCGGGAAGCGCATGGCAATGCCGGACTTGTGGCGGGTCGAGCGCTGCAGGCCCTCGAACGCGACCTCGAACACCAGGCCGCTGTCAGCCTCGTGTGTCACTTCGCGCACCGGCCCGAAGCGGTCGACGGTATTGCGGCGCACGAAGCGGTCGATCTCCTTCAGCTCGTCGTCGGTGAAGCCGAAATAGGCCTTGCCGACCGGCACCAGCTCGTCACCGTTCTCTCCGGGCTTCCAGACGCCGAACGTGTAGTCGGAGTAGAAGGAGGAGCGCTTGCCGTGGCCGCGCTGCGCGTACATCAGCACGGCGTCGATCGTCATCGGGTCGCGCTTCCACTTCCACCACGGCCCGGTCGGGCGGCCGGGCACGTAGAGCGCGTCGCGGCGCTTGAGCATGACGCCCTCGACCGCGGCAGCGTCAGCACCGGCGCCGGCCGCCGCCGGATCGGCGCGGGCGACGATCAGCTCCGGCCAGGTCGCGAACGGCACCAGCGGCGAGATGTCGATGCGCGGATCATTGAGCCGTGCCACGAACCGCTCAAGCCGGGCCCGCCGCTCGACGAACGGATGGCCGCGCAAGTCCTCGTCACCTTCGCCGAGCAGATCATAAGCACGCAGATGCGCGGGAAAATCCGCCAGCAGTTTCGCATTGACGGTCTTGCGGTTGAGCCGCTGCTGCAGCACGTTGAACGACTGCACGCGGCCCTCGCGCATGACCAGAAGCTCGCCGTCGATCGCGGCCGGCAGCTTTAGCGCATCGATCAGGTCCGGAAAGCTCTTCGAGATGTTCTCGCCGGTGCGCGAATAAAGCCGGGCCATGATTGCCTCGCCGTCCCGGCCGGCGACCGCCTGCACGCGAATGCCGTCCCACTTCCATTCCGCCATGAAGTCGGCCGGCGTCAGGACGGCAAGCTCGGGCTCCTCGATCGCGTGCGCGAGCATCGGCGGACGGAACGGAGCGGGATCATTCGACGCCGGCTTCCCCGCGCGGCCTTCGAGCCAGGCGAACAGGTCGCGATAGGGCGGGGTCAGGCCGGGCCATAGCACCTCGATCTCGTCCGGGTCCTTGCCGCCGAGCGAGGCGGCGGCGGTCTTCGCCAGCCGCGCCGAGACGCCGATGCGCAGGCCGCCGGTGACGAGCTTGAGCAGGGCCCAGCGTCCGGTCTCGTCGAGCCCGTCGAGCCAGCGCGCGACCTGCGCGGGCAACTGCGCCTTGCCGAGCCGCGCCAGCGTCTCGACCACGTCCGACAGGGTGGGGGCCCTGTTCGGCCTTTGCGAGGGATCAGCCGGCCACATCAGCGCCACGGTTTCCGACAGGTCGCCGACATAATCGTAGGACAGCGCGAACAGCACCGGATCGGCGCGCTCCGCGATCAGCGCGCGGATCATGCCCGCCTTGGCGTGCCGGAAGCTGAGCGCGCCAGTCAGCGCGGCGAGCGCGAAGCCGCGGTCCGGGTCCTCGGTGCTGCGCAGGTAGTCGGCGATCAGCTTGAGCTTGTTGTTGCGGCCCGGCTCGTAGGCGAGCCGGTCGAGCAGCGCGGCAAAACGGTTCATGTTTCACCGTCCGCCGCAGGCTCGTCCTCGTCGCCGTAGCCGACGATATCGAGCGGCCGCGCCTTCAGGCCGCGCGACTGCGCCCAATGCACCAGCGCGTCCTCCTGCCCGTGCGTGACCCAGACCTCCGAGCAGCCGGTTGCGCTGATGGTCGCGGTGAGGCCGTCCCAGTCGGCGTGGTCGGAAATGACGAGCGGCAGCGAGATGCCGCCCTGCCGCGCGCGGGCCCGCACCCGCATCCAGCCGGAGGCGAAGGCGGTCACCGGGTCGGGGAATCGCCGCGACCACAGGTCGCCGATCGCTGACGGCGGCGCGATGGTGATGGTGCTGGCGAGATCGGTCTTGTCGCGGCCGCGCGCCAATTCGATCGCGCCGAGGTCGATGCCGCGCCGCTGATAGTGGCGGGTGATTTTTTCCAGCGCGCCGTGGATGTAGATCGGCCGGTCGTAGCCGGCGGCGCGCAGCATTGCCATCACGCGTTGCGCCTTGCCGAGCGAATAGGCGCCGACCAGATGCGCCCGCTCGGGAAACAGCTCGACCGAGCGGATGAGTTTGCCGATCTCGCCCTCCGCATCGTGATGGCGGAAGACGGGAAGCCCGAAGGTTGCCTCGGTGATGAAGACGTCGCACGGCACCAGCTCGAACGGCGCGCAGGTCGGATCGGGCCGGTCCTTGTAGTCGCCGGAAGCGACGACGCGCAGCCCTTTGCGCTCGACGCAGATCTGCGCGGACCCGAGCACGTGGCCGGCCGGATGGAAGCTCACGGTGGCGTCGCCGAGCCGGATGCGCTCGCCATAACTCACTGCCTGTATACGGCCGGCGAAGCCCTCGCCGTAGCGCAGCCGCATGATGTCGAGCGTGTCCTGGGTCGCCAGCACGGCGCCGTGGCCGGCGCGGGCGTGGTCGGAATGGCCGTGCGTGATGAGTGCCTTGTCGACGGGGCGGGTCGGATCGATATGGAAGCCGCCGGCTTTGCAGCACACCCCGGACGGGGTCGACAGCAGGACATCTTCAGGACGCATAGGCACTACATATGCGTTACGCTGGCATTGGCGAGTAGCCACGGCGTCATGCCCGGCTTTATGCCGGGCATCCACGCCTTGCTTGTCTGACATAAGACGTGGATGGCCGGGACATAAGGGCGTTCACGCCCGTCTTTCGACGGGCTATGCCCGGCCATAGCGATGGAAAACCATTTGGCCTTCATTGAAGCGCAGAATATTTCGGGGGACTTGCCCGAGCCCTTTGCTGGCTGGTTCGCGCGGCGTGGCTGGCGGCCGCGCGCCCATCAACTCGAATTGCTGGCCAAGGCGCAGGCCGGCCGCTCGGCGCTGCTGATCGCCCCGACCGGCGGTGGCAAGACGCTCGCCGGATTTCTGCCGACCCTGGTGGAACTCGCGGACCGCGACGAGCCAAGGGCGAGGCTGCGCTCGGCCGGCCGTGACCTGCGCCGCTCCGGCGGTCTGCATACACTTTATATTTCGCCGCTCAAGGCGCTCGCGGTCGACATCGCGCGCAATCTCGAGACGCCGGTTGCCGAGATGGGGCTGTCGATCCGGCTTGAGACACGCACCGGCGACACGCCGGCCTCGAAGCGCCAGCGCCAGCGCCGCGACCCGCCGGATATCCTGCTCACGACGCCGGAGCAGCTCGCGCTGCTGCTCGCATCGGCCGATGCGCCGTTCCTGTTCGGCTCATTGAAGCGCGTCGTGCTCGACGAGCTGCATTCGCTGGTCACCTCGAAACGAGGCGACCTGTTGTCGCTGGGCCTCGCGCGACTGCACACGCTCGCGCCCGGCCTGACGATGATTGGCCTGTCCGCGACGGTGGCGCAGCCTGACGAATTGCGCCGCTTCCTGATGCCGCAGCCGCTCGAAGGCATCGCGATGGCCGATCTCGTCATCGGCGCGGCTGGCGCGGCGCCCGACGTGACCATGCTCGACACCGCACAGTACCTGCCGTGGGCTGGACACTCGGCGCGGCACGCGTTGGCGGAGATGTATGACCTGATCCGCAAGCACAAGACCACGCTGCTGTTCGTCAATACGCGCAGCCAGGCGGAATTCCTGTTCCAGGCGTTTTGGGCGATCAACGACGACAATCTAGCAATCGCGCTGCATCACGGTTCGCTCGATGTGGCGCAGCGCCGCCGCGTCGAGGAGGCTATGACGCGCGGCAAATTGCGCGCGGTAGTCTGCACGTCCTCGCTCGATCTCGGCGTCGACTGGGGTGATGTCGACCTCGTCATCAACGTCGGTGCGCCGAAAGGCTCGTCGCGCCTGATGCAGCGGATCGGCCGCGCCAACCACCGGTTGGACGAGCCGTCGAAGGCCGTGCTGGTGCCAGCCAACCGCTTCGAGGTGCTCGAATGTCGCGCGGCGATCGAAGCGGTTGCCGAGAATGCGCAGGATACGCCGCCCCTGCGCACCGGCGCGCTCGACGTATTGGCGCAGCATATTCTGGGCCGCGCCTGCGGCGCCCCGTTCCTTGCCGATGATGTCTATGCTGAAGTGCGTGCCGCCGCGCCTTATGCCGTGCTCACGCGCGCTGACTTTGACGCGGCGCTGGATTTCGTCGCGACCGGCGGTTACGCGCTCAAGGCTTATGAGCGCTTCGCCAAGATCAGGCAAACGAAAGACGGCCGCTGGCGCATCTCGCATCCGCGGATCGCGCAGCGCTACCGGCTCAATGTCGGCACCATCGTCGAGGCCGACATGCTGAAGGTTCGCCTGGTGCGCAAGACACTTAACATTCGCAAGTCGGCGATAGCCGACTTGCGGGGCCGCA
>CAZNTY010000251.1:0-7361 GCA_964576085.1 uncultured Undibacter sp.
CGCCATAGCGCGCCAGCGCTTCATGATCCGTCGCGCCGGCCTGGCCGAGGATCGCGCCGGCGCGGCAGGCAAAGCCGATCAGCGCGCCGGTCTTCATCGCCTGCAACATCGCGATCTCCTTCTCGCCGAGCCTGGGCTTGCCGGCAAAGCGGCCTTCGGCGGCGAGGTCGAGCATCTGCCCTCCGGCCATGCCGCCGAGGCCGGCCGCGCGGGCGAGCCCGCTGATCAGCGTGACGCGTACCGAGGCGTCGGGGTGGACCTGCGGCCGCGCCATCAGGTCGAACGCGACGGTGAGCAGCGCGTCGCCGGCCAGGATTGCGGTCGCCTCGTCGAAGGCCTTGTGGGTTGTCGGCTGGCCGCGGCGCAGGTCATCATTGTCCATGACCGGCAGATCGTCGTGGATCAGGGAATAGCAGTGAACACATTCCAGCGCGGCGCCGGCAAGCAGCGCCTGCGGCCCGGCAACGCCGAACAAGGCCGCCGACTCCACCACCAGGAACGGTCGCAGCCGCTTGCCGCCGCCGAGCGCGGCGTAGCGCATGGCCTCCAACAGCCTGGCCGGCCTCATGATTTCACCGGCCTCGCGCTGCTCCGACAGCAGGCGGTCGAGCAGCTCGTCGGTTTCGGCGGCGGCCGCGTCGAGCCGTGCGGCGAATGTGGAAGATGTTGGGTTCATTGAGGAAATGGCTTGCCGAAGCGCCATCCGGCCGTCAATGGGCTAATGTCCGGGACATGCCGGTGCCGGTCCCATTGCGTCGAAGCCTGCGAGCCGTGGCGATATTCGCCGTGGCCCTGCTGCTGGCGCCCTATGTCCTGACGTTGGTCTACGCCGTTGCCGAGCCGTCCTCGACCGTCATGCTGTGGCGCCGGCTGACCGGCCAGCGGGTGGAGCGTGCTTACGTGCCGATCGGCCGGATTTCGCCGGCGCTGACGCTTGCCGTGGTCATCGCCGAGGACGGCCGCTTCTGCGCGCACCACGGCATCGACATGACCGAGATTCATAATGCGCTGTCCGAAGGCGACGACCTCGACGACCTGCGCGGCGCCTCCACCATCACCCAGCAGCTCGCCAAGAACCTGTTCCTGTGGCCCGGCCACAGCTTCGTGCGCAAAGCATTGGAACTGCCATTGGCGCTCTGGATCGATCTCACCCTGAGCAATCGGCGCATCCTGGAGCTCTACCTGAACATCGCCGAATGGGGACCGGACGGCGAATTTGGCGCTGAAGCGGCGGCCCGCCGCGCCTTCGGCAAATCGGCCCAGCGTCTCACGGCCTATGAGGCGGCGCTGCTGGCCGCCTCGCTACCGAACCCCGTCACCCGCAATGCCCGCGCACCGGGTCCTGGGCTGCGCCGTCTTGCCGGGCTTTACGTATCGCGGGCCGCGCGGGCCCAGCAGGCCGACGACTGCGTGTGGCGGACCCACTAGCCTCAGCCGTTCCCATCCTTTATAAGCGCGGCCTCACTCCCATTTTTCGCGACTTTTCGCGCCGTTTCAGGAGTTCGTCATGGCTGTTCCGAAGAGAAAAACCTCGCCGTCGCGGCGCGGCATGCGGCGTTCCGCCGATGCCCTCAAGCAGCCGACCTATGTCGAGGACAAGGATTCCGGCGAACTGCGCCGCCCGCACCATATCGACCTCAAGACCGGCATGTACAAGGGCCGGCAGGTGCTGAAGGTGAAGAAAGAGGCCTGAGCGCGTCGCGGCCGGCGGCGGAAGGTGACGCATGTATCTCGTCGGCGTGCCGCTGCTGGTCGTTCCCTTCGCGATCTATAACATCGTCACCTTCCTGATGCCGGGCGTGAACTGGACCACGCCCTTCGTCTCCGTCCCGCTGCGCTCCGGCGCCGAGTGGGCGATTGCGCCGGGCGAAATTCTCGTCGCCTTCGCGATCCTGATCCTGCTGGTCGAGCTGGTGAAGCTCACCCGGCTCGGCGTGCGCAACTGGGTCGACCACGGGCTGTCGCTGCTGCTGTTCGGCGGCATGACCGCCGAATTCATTTTGGTGCAGGCTGTCGTCAGTCCGACCTTTTTCCTGCTGCTGGTCATTAGCTTCGTCGATTTCTTCGGCGGCGTGGCGTCGGCGATCGCCGCCCGCGCCCGGCGGCGCGAACTGATGGCCGTGCCGGTCCCGCCGCCTCCGCCGCCACGCCCGGTCGTGGCTGAGCCGACGGCAGAATCCAGAGTCGAATCCTCGCCACCTTCTCCGTCCGAGCCTGTCAAAAGCGAACCGGGTCTTTCCTGACATGTCGCGAGATTTCCAACTGCCCGGCCGCTCGCCGGTGATCGCTTGCCAAGGCATGGCGGCGACCTCCCACCCGCTCGCATCGTTGGCGGCGGTCGACGTGTTGCGCGCCGGCGGCAACGCGGTCGATGCCGCGGTGACGGCGTGCGCCGTGCTCTGCGTCGTCGAGCCGCACATGACCGGTATCGGCGGCGACTGCTTCGTGATGCTGTCGAAGCCCGATCGGCCGGCCTGGGGCTACAATGGCTCCGGCCGTGCCGGTGCCGGCGCTTCAGCCGAGGCGCTGCGCGCGCAGGGCATGAGCGAGATCGGCACGTCGATTCATGCGATCACGGTGCCCGGCGCGCTCGATGCCTGGGATGCGACGCTGAAGGCGCACGGCACCTATGGCCTCGACCGCGTGCTGGCGCCGGCGATCCGCCATGCCGAGACCGGCTTCCCGGTGACAGCGCGCACGGCGTCCGACTGGGCGCGCTTCCGGGAGCGTCTCAAGGCCGATCCCGGTGCGGCAAGACATTATCTGTTTGATGGCGCGACGCCGAAAGAAGGCGACGTCATCAGGCTGCCGGCGCTGGCGCAGACCTTGAAAAAGATCGCGGCCGGCGGCGCGCGGGCCTTCTACGAAGGCGAGATCGCCGACGACATTCTCGCGTCGATCGCCGCACGGGGATCGTTTCTGAAGGCAGAGGACTTCGCCGGCCACAAAGGCGAGGTCGTCGCGCCGATCTCCACCAATTATCGCGGACTCGACCTGCTCGAATTGCCGCCGAACGGGCAGGGGCTCACCGCTCTCGTCACGCTCAATGTTCTCGAAAATTTCGATATGAAGCGGCTCGACCCGCTGGGTGCGGAGCGCTTCCACCTTCAGCTCGAGGCGGCGCGGCTCGCCTATGCGGTGCGCGACACGCATATCGCTGAGCCGAAGACGATGAGGGTCGAAACCGCGGCGTTGCTCGACAAGGCCTGGGCGAAGAAGCTCGCCGCCAGGATCGATCCGTCGCGGCGTGCCGATCTGCCGAAAACGCCGACGCCGGGCAACGAGACGGTCTATCTCACCGTGGTCGACAAGGACCGCATGGCGGTCTCCTTCATCAACACGCTCTACTCGAACTTCGGCCACGGCCTCTGCACCGAGAAGACCGGCATCCTGCTCACCAACCGCGGCTCATGCTTCGTGCTCGAGCCCGATCACCCCAATGTCTTTGGACCGGGCAAGCGGTCGATGCACACCATCATTCCGGCGCTGGCGATGCGCGACGGTCGCGTCGCGTATTCGCTCGGCGTGATGGGCGCGCATTACCAGCCGATGGGGCACGTCCAGCTCGTGCTCAACATGATCGACTACGGCATGGACGTGCAGCAGGCGATCGAGGCGCCGCGGGTGTTTTTCGAGGGCGACCTCACGCTGCCGGAGCGCGGCATGCCGCCGGCAACGGTTCAGGGTTTGAGGGACCGCGGCCATCGTGTCGAGACGGCCGAGCTGCCATGGGGCGGCGCGCAGGTCATCAACATCGACTGGACGCGCGGCGTGCTGATCGCCGGTTCCGAGTCACGCAAGGACGGCTGCGCGCTCGGGTATTGAGTCGGCAGCGCGTGCTTTGGTCACATCGCTCGCGACAGCACGCGACCGGCGCGTGGCGGCGCGGACAGCATCGTCAGCTCGTAGCAATGCACTGCCTGGTCCGGCTCGGCGCGGCGACGCTCGCGGGTCTGCGGCAGGTCGGCTTTGACGGCGAGCAGCTGGGCGAGGAAAGCCGCGGACGCGGGCCGAACCGCTCGCCCGCTCGGGCATGCGGGCCTGACCACGGCGAGCGCACGGCCTTCGGATGCCGCCGCTTTGCTCTCGGTCTCGACCCGCTCCATGCGCATTGTCTCAATTCGGGACACGACTGGCGTGTCCATGGATCTTCTGCCGATCAGGTTGCAATGCTCGTGCCGCACAAGCCGGCTGCGTTAGCGAATGATTTACCGCCGGGTTTTCCTAATTCTTTAAGGGTCATCCGTAGTTTAGGCGGCTTCTGCATTGCCGGCTTCAACGCGCGCCGGTGTCGCGGCGTTCCAAAAAGGGTCGGCTGTGATCCGAAATGACCGACTAACTCCGATTGCTCCAAACGCAACGCAGATTCTGCGTTCGGTCGGCGACGTCACCTATGAGTGGCGCATCGATACCGACACCATCCTCTGGAGCGACAACGCGCCCGAGCGCTTCGGCCTCGCTTCGCGCGAGGCGATCGCGACTGGCCGCGCCTTCGCGCAGCACGTCGAGGCCGCGCCCGGGCAGAGCCGGTTCGAGGCCGTGACGCGGTCCGGCCAGCGCGACGACGGCAGCGGCGTCCCCTATCAGGTGCAATATGCGCTGCGGCTGCCCGACAGTTCCGACAAGATCTGGCTGGAGGATACCGGCCGCTGGTTCGGCGGCGCGGATGGCCTGCCGGCGCGCGCGCATGGCGTGGTGCGCGTCATCACCGAGCGCCACGCGCGCGAGACTGCGCTCGAGCGCCTCGCCTACTTCGATGCGCTGACCGGCGAGATGAACCGCAACCGGCTGGTGGAGACGCTGGCCGCGACGCTCGACGAATCCATCCGCTTCCGTACCTCCTGCGGCTTCCTGCTGGTCGCGATCGACAATCTCGGCCACCTCAACGAAGCCTACGGCTTTTCCGCCGCCGACGAGGCGATCGCCCAGGTCGCCAGGCGCATCCGCGCGCAGATGCGCGGCGGCGATCACCTCGGCGTGTTCTCCGGCAACAAGTTCGGCCTCATCCTCAAGAACTGCACGCCCGACGACCTGGCGATCGCCGCCGAGCGGCTGCTGGGCAGCGTGCGCAACGACACGATATCGACATCGGCCGGCGCCCTGGCGGTGACCATCACCATCGGCGGCGTCACGGCGCCCCGCCATGCGCGCAGCGTCGACGAGATCCTGCGCCGCGCGCAGGATGCGCTCGACATGGCGCGCTCGCGCCGGCACGGCTCGTTCATGCCCTACCAGCCGAATGTCGAGCGCGATGCGATGCGGCAGGAGAACGTGCGCGCCACCGACGAGATCGTCGCCGCGCTCAACGAGCGGCGGATCGTGCTCGCCTATGAGCCGGTGATGGAGGCGGCATCGCGGCGGATCGCGTTCTACGAAGGCCTGATGCGGGTCAGGCGCGCCGACGGCACGCTGGCGCACGCCAACGAGATCGTCCCGGTCGCGGAGCGTGTCGGGCTAGTGCGGCTGCTCGATCACCGCGTGCTGGAAATGGTGGTGCAGGAGCTCCGCGAGGCGCCGTCGCTTCGGGCGAGCGTCAATGTGTCGCCGGCCTCGACCACCGATCAGGTCTGGTGGAGCGGCCTTGCCTCGATGCTGCGGGCGCATCCGGGCGTCGCCGAGCGGCTGATCATCGAGATCACCGAGACCTCGGCGATCCGCGACGTCGATGAGGCGCGCGGCTTCGTGGCCCGCGTCAAGGATTTAGGCTGCCGCATCGCGATCGACGATTTCGGCGCCGGCTACACCTCGTTCCGGAACCTGCGCAAGCTCGGGGTCGACATCGTGAAGATCGACGGCGCCTTCGTGCAGAACATCGTGCGCTCCGATGATGACCGCGCCTTCGCCCGCTCGCTGATCGAGCTCGCGCACCGGCTTGGATTACAGACCGTGGCGGAATGGGTGAAGGACGAACAGGCGGCCGAATTACTGCACGGCTGGGGCTGCGACTATCTGCAGGGCGAGCTGGTCGGGTTGGCCTCCACCGAGCGGCCGTGGGTGGCGGGGTCGGCACAATTTAGCGAAGGCAGCCGTCCCAAGACGCTGTCATCACCGGGCTTGTCCCGGTGATGCCGCGTAGGTGAGCACACTCCCTCCCTAAGCGAGATGGCCGGGACAAGCCCGGCCATGACAAATTGAGGATTCACTCCTTCCGCCCCAGCTTATCCAGACGGCGCTGCATCTCTTCCATCTGGCGCTTGAGCTCGCCGACCTCGTCGCCGCCGCGCGGCTTCTCCGGCGCGGCGGTTTTCTCGCCGCGCGCAAACGGCGCGAACATCGCGAAGGTCTTCTCGAACATCTCCATGTTCCGCCGCACCTGCTCTTCCAGCGGGCCGAAGCCGCTCGCGCCGAAGGCCTGCGCCATCTGCTCGCGGAATTTGCCTTGCTCGCGGGTGAGGGTCTCGATCGAGGCTTCGAGATAGCGCGGCACCAGCATCTGCATGCTGTCGCCGTAGAAGCGGATCAGCTGCCGCAGGAAGGTGATCGGCAGCAGGCTCTGCCCTTCCTTGTTCTCCTGCTCGAAGATGATCTGGGCCAGCACCGAGCGCGTGATGTCCTCGCCGGTCTTGGCGTCCTCGACGACGAAATCTTCGCCCTTCTTCACCATCTCGGCGAGGTCCTCGAGTGTCACGTAGGTGCTGGTGCCGGTGTTGTAGAGACGCCGGTTGGCGTATTTTTTGATCTTGATCGGCTCTTTCTCGTCAGCCATGCGCTCGTTCCTCTTGCCCCGCAGGGCAGCATAGCCATTTTCAGGCAAGGCCGGCCACCGTTTTATGGCAGCGCGGCAAAGTACTTACCGCGCAGCAAAGAGCGCCCGGCCCTGCAAAAAACGCAATGTTTTTGCGCTGTTTCCGCCGTTCCGGGCTTATTGACAGGCCGGCGGCGCGGCATAAAGGATGCGGCGGTGCCGAAAGGCTCTCCCAGGACAGGAGAATGCGAAATGAAGGACGATATCGTCATTGTCAGCGCGGCGCGCACACCGGTGGGAGCCTTCAACGGCGCCTTTGCCAATCTGCCCGCCCACGAGCTCGGCAAGACTGCGATCAAGGCGGCGCTCGAGCGGGCCGGCGTCGAAGGCGGCCGCGTCTCCGAGGTCATCATGGGCCAGATCCTCACCGCCGGGCAGGGCCAGAACCCGGCGCGGCAGGCCTCGATCGGAGCCGGCATCCCGGTCGAAAGTCCCGCCTGGGGCGTCAACCAGCTCTGCGGCTCGGGCCTGCGCTCGGTGGCGCTCGGCTACCAAGCGATCATGAACGGCGACAGCGAGATCGTGGTCGCGGGCGGCCAGGAGTCGATGAGCATGGCGCCGCACTGCCAGCACCTGCGCGCCGGCGTGAAGATGGGCTCGTTCGAGATGATCGACA
>CAZNTY010000252.1:0-1867 GCA_964576085.1 uncultured Undibacter sp.
CTCGCCGGCGGCGTAGCCTTCGGCGTGGATGTAGGAAATCTCCTTGAGCTTGAGGGCGCCTTCCATCGCGATCGGAAAGCTGGTGCCGCGCCCGAGATAAAGCACGTCGTGCACCTTGGCGAGCTCTCTCGCCAGCGTCTCGATCTTCGGCTCGAGCTGCAAAGCTTGCGCCATCAGCCGCGGCACCTCGATCAGCGCGCGCACGAGCTTCTGTTCGTCCTCGTCCGACAGAACGCCGCGCGCCCTGCCCGCCGCGATCGCGAGGCACGCCAGCGCCGCGAGCTGGCAGGTGAATGCCTTGGTCGAGGCAACGCCGATCTCGGGGCCGGCGAGCGTCGGCATCACCACGTCGCTTTCGCGGGCGATGGTCGAGGTCGGCACGTTCACCACCGAGAGGATGTTCTGCTTGTGCTCCTTCGCATAGCGCAGCGTCGCCAGCGTGTCGGCGGTCTCGCCGGACTGCGAGATGAACACCGCGAGGTCGCCGGTTTCGAGCGGCGCGCCGCGATAGCGGAATTCAGAGGCAATATCGATCTCGACCGGCAGCCGCGCGAAACGCTCGAACCAGTATTTGGCGACGAGGCCGGCGTAGAACGCGGTGCCGCAGGCGGAGATCGACAGCCGCTTGATCTTGCCGAACTCGAACGGCAGCGCGAACGGCAGCGCCACGCGCTCGGTCGCCATGTCGATATAATGCGCAAGCGTGTGGCCGACCACTTCCGGCTGCTCGTGAATTTCCTTCGCCATGAAATGGCGGTGGTTGCCCTTGTCGATCGCCTGCGCGGTCGCGTCTGACGTGATGACCGCGCGCTCGACCTTGCGGTCGTGCTCGTCGAAAATCTCGACGCCGTTGTGCGTCATCACCGCCCAGTCGCCGTCTTCGAGATAAATGAGGCGTTCGGTGAACGGCGCCAGCGCGATGGCGTCAGAGCCGAGATACATCTCGCCCTCGCCGAGGCCGATCGCGAGCGGCGAACCTTTGCGCGCGCCGATCATCAGGTCGTCCTGCCCGTCGAACAGGAAGGCGAGCGCGAAGGCGCCGCGCAACTGCTTGAGCGTCGCGCCGACCGCGGCGACCGGCGACTGGCCGTGCTTCATCTTCTCGCTGACGAGGTGCGCGATCACCTCCGTGTCGGTGTCGCTGTCGAACTTCGAGCCGTTGCGGGCAAGCCCGTCGCGCAGCTCGCGGAAATTCTCGATGATGCCGTTATGCACGACCGCGACGCGCTCCGCAGCATGCGGATGCGCGTTGCGCTCGGACGGACGGCCGTGCGTCGCCCAGCGGGTGTGGCCGATGCCGATATGGCCGTCGAGCGGCTCGCGCTCCAGCCGGTTCTCCAGCGCCTTCAGCTTGCCTTCGGCGCGGCGGCGGGTGAGCACGCCGTGCTCCAGCGTCGCGATGCCGGCGGAGTCATAGCCGCGGTATTCGAGACGCCTGAGCGCGTCGACCAGCTGGCCGGCGACCGGCTCGCGCCCGATGATTCCGACGATCCCGCACATTCCGCTGAAAAACCCCCTGCTGACGCCCTGCTTTAGCCGCCGCCAGCAAACAAACGGTAATCAAAACGCATTTCGGACCATTTCGGTCGCCGGAAAGGCCAAATTGCGGCGTCTGCCTGTCCTTCCAATATCTCCCACTGTCATTCCGGGGCGCGCGCGAAGCTCGCGAACCCGGAATCCAGAACCAGGCTCGCATTGTGCCGCTGGATTCCGGATCGCCGCTTCGCGGCGTCCGGAATGACATCGCTGTTATCACCACCCTGTCAGCGCTTCGTGCCGGCCGCAAGCTTGTCGCGCAGGCGCTTGGCCCAGCCCGGCTTGAAGGTCTGCTGGCCGCGCTCGAGCGCCAGCGCGTCGGCCGGCACGT
>CAZNTY010000253.1:0-4765 GCA_964576085.1 uncultured Undibacter sp.
GATGCTGGTCGTCGTCAACACGGTGTCGGCTTTCGTTCACCTCTATTCCATCGGTTACATGGAAGAGGATCCGCACCGGCCGCGCTTCTTCGGCTACCTGTCGCTGTTCACCTTCGCGATGCTGATGCTGGTGACCGCCGACAACCTGGTGCAGCTGTTCTTCGGCTGGGAAGGCGTCGGCCTGGCGAGCTACCTGCTGATCGGCTTCTGGTACCACAAGCCGGAAGCGAACGCGGCGGCGATCAAGGCCTTCGTCGTCAACCGGGTCGGCGATTTCGGCTTCGCGCTCGGCATATTCGCCGTCTTCATGATGACCGGCAGCGTCGAGCTCGACGCGGTCTTCGCGGCCGCGCCGGCGCTCGCCGGCAAGACCTTCGGGCTATTTGGCTGGCAGGTCGATGCCCTGACGACGATCTGCCTGCTGCTGTTCATGGGCGCGATGGGCAAGTCGGCGCAGTTCCTGCTGCACACCTGGTTGCCGGATGCGATGGAAGGCCCGACCCCGGTGTCCGCCCTCATCCACGCCGCCACGATGGTGACCGCCGGCGTCTTCATGGTGGCGCGGCTGTCGCCGCTGTTCGAGCTCGCGCCGCACGCGCAGACTTTCGTCGTCTTCATCGGCGCGACGACGGCATTCTTCGCCGCCACCATCGGCCTCGTTCAGAACGACATCAAGCGCATCATCGCCTATTCGACCTGCTCGCAGCTTGGTTACATGTTCGTGGCGATGGGGGTGGGCGCCTATTCGGTCGGCATGTTCCACCTCTTCACCCACGCTTTCTTCAAGGCGCTCCTCTTCCTCGGCGCCGGCTCGGTGATCCACGCCATGCACCACGAGCAGGACATCCGCCACATGGGCGGGCTCAAGGACCGCATTCCGTTCACCTATATCGTGATGGTGATCGGCACGCTGGCGCTGACCGGCTTTCCGCTCACCGCCGGCTACTTCTCGAAGGACGCGATCATCGAGTCGGCCTTCGTCTCGCACAATCCGATGGCGCTTTACGGCTTCCTCTGCACCGCGGCGGCGGCGCTGCTCACCTCGTTCTATTCCTGGCGCCTGATCTTCAAGACGTTCCATGGCGCGCCGCACGATCCCCATCATTTCCGCGCGGCGCACGAAAGTCCCTATGTGATGCTGGTGCCGCTCGGCTTCCTCGCGCTCGGCTCGATCGGCGCCGGCTTTCCGTTCAAGGAGATTTTTGCCGGCCACGGTGTCGAGGGATTCTTCCGGGACTCGCTAACCTTCGGCAAGGACAACCATATCCTTGAAGAGATGCACCACGTGCCGCTGTCGATCGGCATCGTGCCGACGGTGTTGATGGTGGTCGGGTTCCTGATCGCCTGGCAGTTCTATATCCGCCGGCCCGACATTCCGGTCGAGCTCGCCCGCCAGCACGACATCGCCTACCGCTTCCTGCTCAACAAGTGGTATTTCGACGAGATCTACGACGTGCTGCTGGTGCGGCCGGTGAAGCGGCTTGGGCTTCTGCTCTGGAAGGGCGGTGACGGCTGGCTGATCGACGGCTTCGGGCCGGACGGCGTGTCGGCGCGCGTGCTCGACGTCACGCGCAACGCGATCCGCCTGCAGACCGGCTATCTCTATCACTACGCCTTCGCGATGCTGGTCGGCGCCGCGCTGTTCATCACCTGGTTCATGTTCTCGGTGCCGAAGCCATGACCCCGAAAAGTGGAAACCGGTTTTCGGACAAGGTCATGGCGGAGAGCTTAAAATGAATTGGCCGATCCTCTCCGTCACCACCTTCCTGCCGCTGGTCGGCGCGCTGTTCATCATGCTGGTGCGCGGCAACGACCGGCTGGCGCGCGGCACCGCGCGCTGGGTGGCGCTGTGGGCGACGTTCGTCACCTTCGCGGTGTCGCTGGTGATGGTGTGGCGCTTCGACCCCTCTGTCGCGGAGTTCCAGTTCGTCGAGAAATACGACTGGCTCGGCTTCGCCAGCTACCACATGGGCGTCGACGGCATCTCGCTGCCGTTCGTCATCCTCACCACCGCGCTGATGCCGGTCTGCATCATCGCGAGCTGGACCGCGATCCAGCGCCGGGTCAAGGAATACATGATCGCGTTCCTGGTGCTGGAGACGCTGATGGTCGGCACCTTCTCGGCGCTCGACCTCGTGCTGTTCTACCTGTTCTTCGAGGGCGGCCTGATCCCGATGTTCCTCATCATCGGCATCTGGGGCGGGCCGCGCCGCGTCTATGCCTCGTTCAAGTTCTTCCTCTACACGCTGCTCGGCTCGGTGTTGATGCTGCTCGCCATCATGGCGATGTACTGGGAGGCGGGGACGACCGACATCGTCACGCTCTTGCACCATGGCTTTCCGGTCGGCCTGCAGAAATGGGCCTGGGTCGCGTTCTTCGCCTCGTTCGCGGTGAAGATGCCGATGTGGCCGGTGCACACCTGGCTCCCTGACGCGCATGTCGAGGCGCCGACCGCGGGCTCGGTGATCCTCGCCGCCATCCTGCTGAAGATGGGCGGCTATGGCTTCCTGCGCTTCTCGCTGCCGATGTTTCCGTCCGCCTCGCACGACTTCGCGCCGTTCATCTTCGTGCTCTCGGTCGTCGCCATCGTCTACACCTCGCTGGTCGCGCTGATGCAGGAGGACATGAAGAAGCTGATCGCCTATTCTTCGGTCGCCCATATGGGCTTCGTGACGATGGGCATCTTCGCGGTCACCGCGCAGGGCGTCGCCGGCGGCATCTTCCAGATGATCTCGCACGGCCTCGTCTCCGGCGCACTCTTCCTTTGCGTCGGCGTCCTCTATGACCGGCAGCATACGCGCGAGATCGCCGCCTATGGCGGACTGGTCAACCGCATGCCGTTCTACGCCGCGATCTTCATGGTGTTCACGATGGCCAATGTCGGGCTGCCGGGCACCTCCGGCTTCGTCGGCGAATTCCTGACGCTGATCGGCACCTTCAAGGTCAACACCAGCGTCGCGTTCCTCGCGACCATCGGCGTCATCCTGTCGGCCTGCTACGCGCTGTGGCTCTACCGCAAGATCATCTTCGGCGTGCTCGACAAGCCGGCGCTGATGGGCATCAAGGACGTCGGCCTGCGCGAGCTCGTCATCTTCGCGCCGCTGGTGGTGCTCACCATCCTGTTCGGTGTCGCGCCCAAGCCCGTGCTCGACATGTCGGCGGCCTCGGTCGCGCAGCTGATCGACAACTACAACCACGCCATCGCGGCCGCCAAGACGGCGGCGACGACGGCGGCGCTGGTCGCGCAGTAGGCCCGCGATGGATCAGGTCACCTCACTGTCCGCGCTGACGCCGATCCTGCCCGAGCTTGCGCTCGGCATCGGCGCCATGGTGCTGCTGATGATCGGTGTCATCCGGAGCGGGTGCTGCGGCGGGGCCGTCGTCATAGCGCTGTCCTCCGTGCTGCTGCTCGGGGTCGCGGTGCTGCTCTGCGCCGCTCCGGCGGAGCGTCACGAGCTGTTCGGCGGCAGTTTCGTGATCGACGATTTCGCCCGTTTCCTCAAGCTGCTCGCCGTGCTCGCCGCCGCCGGCACGATGCTGCTGTCGCTCGATTTCCTCGAGGCCGAGCGCCAGCAGAAGTTCGAATACGGGCCGCTGGTCGTGCTCTCGACGCTCGGCATGTGCGTGCTGATCTCGGCCGCCGACCTGATCGCGCTCTACCTCGGGCTCGAGCTGATGAGTCTGGCGCTCTACGTCATCGCCGCGTCCGACCGCGACAACGTGCGCTCGACCGAGGCGGGCCTCAAGTATTTCGTGCTCGGCGCGCTGTCGTCGGGCATGCTGCTCTACGGCGCCTCGCTGGTCTACGGCTTCACCGGCACGATCAGCTTCGCCGGCATCGCCAAGGCGGCGGGCGGGGGCGGCCTCGGCCTCATCTTCGGGCTGGTGTTCCTGTTCGTCGGCTTCTGCTTCAAGATTTCCGCCGTGCCGTTCCATATGTGGACGCCCGACGTCTATGAGGGCGCGCCGACGCCGGTCACGACGTTCTTCGCCTCGGCGGTCAAGGCCGCGGCGATCGCCATGTTCGTGCGCGCCACCATCGTGGCGTTCCCGTCCATCACGCATGAGTGGCAGCAGATCGTCGTGTTCGTGTCGATCGCCTCGATGGCGCTCGGTTCCTTCGCGGCGATCGGCCAGAAGAACATCAAGCGGCTGATGGCCTATTCCTCGATCGGCCACATGGGCTTCGCGCTGATCGGGCTCGCCGCCGGCACCCCCGAAGGGATCCAGGGCGTGCTGCTCTACATGGCGATCTACGTGGCGATGACGGTCGGCGCCTTCGCCATCATCGTGGCGATGCGGCGCGACGGCCAGCTGGTCGAGAACATCTCCGACCTCGCGGGGCTTGCCCGCACGCATCCGACACAGGCGTTCTTTTTCGGCGCGCTGCTGTTCTCGCTCGCCGGCATCCCGCCGCTCGCCGGGTTCTTCGCCAAGTTCTACGTGTTCCTGGCGGCGATCAAGGCCGGGCTCTACGTGCTGGCGGTGATCGGCGTCCTCACCAGCGTGGTCGGCGCCTATTATTATCTCGCCATCGTCAAGGTGATGTATTTCGACGAGCCGTTGCGGCCGTTTGCCGCCATGCCTTACCCGGTGCGCCTTGTGCTCGGCGTCGCCGGCCTGATCAACCTGCTGTTTTTCGCCTATCCGGCGCCCTTGGTCGGCGCCGCCGCGGCGGCGGCGAAAAAGGTCTTCTGACGCGCGGGCCCGCGCCCGACGCCCTGAACCGCCGCGCCACGGCGCCGGCGGGGGGGCGGCCCCCGCA
>CAZNTY010000254.1:0-8797 GCA_964576085.1 uncultured Undibacter sp.
GGACGTGTTCCCCGACCGCGAGCACTTCGGCCGCATCTTCTACAACCAGGCCACGCTCTCCTCGCTCGGCATTCCGCAGATCGCCTGCGTGATGGGCTCCTGCACGGCCGGCGGTGCTTACGTGCCGGCCATGTCCGACGAATCGGTGATCGTGCGCCGCCAGGGCACCATCTTCCTGGGCGGCCCGCCGCTGGTGAAGGCCGCAACAGGGGAGGTGGTGAGCGCCGAGGAGCTGGGCGGCGCCGACGTGCACACCCGCAAGTCCGGCGTCGCCGATTACATGGCGCAGGACGACCATCATGCCCTCCAGATCGCGCGCCGCATCGTCGCCAACCTCAACGCCCGCAAGGCGCCGGACATCCCGATCATCGCGCCGCGCGAGCCGGCGCTCGACGCCACCGACCTCGACGGCATCGTGCCGGTCGACCTCAAGAAGCAGTACGACATCCGCGAGGTGATCGCGCGAGTGGTCGACGGCTCGGAGTTCGACGAGTTCAAGGCGCTCTACGGTTCGACTTTGGTGACGGGCTTCGCGCGTCTCTACGGCATGCCGGTCGGCATTCTCGGCAACAACGGCATCCTGTATTCGGAAAGCGCGCTCAAGGGCGCGCACTTCATCGAATTGTGCTGCCAGCGCCGCATCCCGCTCTTGTTCCTGCAGAACATCGTCGGCTTCATGGTCGGCCGTGATTACGAGGCCGGCGGCATCGCCAAGAACGGCGCCAAGCTCGTCACCGCGGTATCCTGCGCGCAGGTGCCCAAAATGACACTCGTCGTCGGCGGCTCCTACGGCGCCGGCAATTACGGCATGTGCGGCCGCGCCTTTTCCCCGCGCTTCCTGTTTACCTGGCCGAACGCGCGAGTGGCGCTGATGGGCTCCGACCAGGCGGCGTCGGTGCTGGCCACCGTGCGCCGCGACAACATCGAGGCGGCCGGCAAGACCTGGAGCGCCGACGAAGAAGAGGCGTTCAAGGCACCGATCCGCGCGCAATTCGAGCGCGAGGGCGACCCGTATTTCGCCACGGCGCGGCTGTGGGACGACGGCATCATCACGCCGACGGAGACGCGCCGCGTGCTGGGGCTGGCGCTGTCGGCCGCGCTCAACGCGCCGGTGCCGGAGACAAAGTTCGGCGTGTTCAGGATGTGACAGTCACTCAGGGGGATCAATGTTCAGCCTCTCTTTCCGCAGGCTCATGCTGGGCGCGGTGATCGGGCTTGCGGCCGTGCCGCCGGTATCGGCGGCCGTCACGCTCGAGCCCGGCTTGTGGCAGACGACCGAAGCCGGCACGGAGGACGGCAAGCCGGCCAAGCCGGAGGACAGTACCGATTGCCTGTCGCCGGAGGATGCGCGCGAGCCGGTCAAGACCATCCTGAAGGATGCCGAGGGCGAGAAATGCGAGACCCTCAACGCCAAAGAGAACGGCAACACGATATCGGTCGAGATGAAGTGTGGCGATCCCAAGGAGGTCAGGATGGAAATCAGCATGACCATCACTGTCCTCAACCCGAAGCACTACAACGGGACAATGAAGTCGCTGGTCATCTTCCGCGGCCAGACGACCACCTCGGAGAAGACGATCGACGCCAAGTGGCTTGCGGCCGCCTGCAAGAAATAGCCGTATCCCCGACTCACGATGCTGTGATGGACCGATTCAAGGTACGTTTACCGCCCCGATCCATTGTCGCCCCGGGTGACGGGGGCGTGCGTGATCAGCGTCGTCAATGGTTATGTCTGCTTCTCCTGCTGCGATGAGGCCAAGGCCAAGCGCGGCGAGAATCCGCACAAGCCCCTTGGCGCGCTTGACGATCCTGCCGTGAAAGAGCCGGGACAGCCCCAGGCCTCCAATCCTGCCCGCCGCGATGCCGCGGTCACATTCGGCGGCGCGCTTGCACACGCCAATGCGGCAACCGCCGCCGCGAGCACCGCGCCGCCGGCGCTTTCGCCGCAAAATCTGATCGACGTGCTGGCCTGATTAGCCGGCCCTGACCTCGACCGGCGCGGCGGCGAGGCGCTGATAGAGCCGGATGCGCCGCCGGATCGGCAGCCAGTCGTAGAGATAGATCTCGATCGGCCGCCAGTTCGCCACCCAGCCGAAGAAGATCAGGCTCTCCTCGAGCACCCCGGCGATCATCCTGTTGGGAATGAAGGCCGCGGCAAGCTGGCTCGCCACCAGGCAGACGATCAGCGCGGCGATACCGATCGCCAGGAAGCGCCGGCCGACGCGGAACAGCTCCCGGAGCTCCTGAGTGCCGGCATCGACGCGGTATTGGAAATAATGCGCGAAGGCCTCGGCGATACCCGCGGCCTCGGAGCTTGCCGCCTCCTCGGGCGGCAGGTGCACGACGATGCGGACTGGCGCTCCCTCGGGCAGCTCGCGCACCCAGCCGGTGACAAACTGCTCCACGCCGGAATCGAGGTCCTTCTCGCGGAAGGGCGAGGGGTCGAGAGAGTTGAACAGCTGCCCGACGACCCGCGCCCGGATCGCGATGTCGGTCTTTTCCTCGCCCGGTGTCGTCATCGATCGTTGGCTTGCGCTGCCCATCAACCAAGCGTGACGATCACGTTCCCGGCGCCGGAGCCGGTTTCCACCGCGCGGTGCGCTGCGGCGATCTCGGCGAGCGGGAAGGGTCTTTCGATTCGATTCCGGACGATGTTTTTCTCCAGCGCTTCAGTGATGCCGTCGATCGTCCGCTGCCGTTCGGCGTCGGCCAGTTCATAGACCAGGAAGAATTGCAACTTGATCGAGGATACCAGGCACCACTGCGCGGGAATCGTCGCCTCCGCCGCGCCGGTGCCGTAGATGATGACGGCGCCTTTCGGCCGCAGCACGCCCGGCAGCAGCTTGGCATTGGCGGCAATGTCCATTTCGATCACGGCATCGACGCCGCGCTTGCCGGTCAGCTCCATCACGCGCTCGCCGACATTTTCCGTCCTGTAGTTGATGGCGTGGTCGGCCCCGGCCTCGCGCGCGACCTTTGCCTTCTCGTCGGATGAGATCGTCGTGAGCACCTTGGCGCCGCGGGCCTTGGCCAGCTCGATCACATACTGGCTGACCGAGCCCGCACCGCCCGCGACCAGCAGCGTCATGTCCTTGGCCGCGCCGGCAAGCTCGACCGCATGGAATGCCGTCATCGCCGGAATGCCGAGGCAGGCGCCGGCCTCGAAGCTCGTTTTGTCCGGCAACCGCACCGCCTGCGCCGACGGCAGCACAATGAACTCTGCCGCGGTGCCGAGCGGCCGCTTCCATTGCCCGTTCCAGACCCACACCCGCTCACCGATGCGTGACTTCGCGACACCGTCGCCGACAGCGTCAATGACGCCGGCGCCGTCGCTGTGGGGAACCACGCGTGGGAATGCCATCTTGCGGGTGACGCCGAGACGGGACTTCACGTCGGACGGGTTGACGCCGGACGTTGCGAGCTTGACGCGAACGTCGCCCGGTCCGGGTTTGGGCGTTTCGATGTCGCCGACGACAAGGACGTCGACGGGCCCAGTCCTGTCATAAAAAGCCGCGCGCATGGTCTGCTCCCGGGATATCAGGAAGCGCAACTTAACGAAAAGCGCGGCGGGCGATAATCGGGGAGACGCAAATCGCGGAACCCCGCGGCGGCGCCTGCGTTATTTCATGGGAAAAAGTGAGGGAGACGATGCGTTTTCGTGTTTTCAGCGGGCCGCAGGGAACCGCCGACATTTCGCCCATTCAGCGCGAGCAGATGTTGTTCAAGGAATTCACCAGCCTCGACGATGCGCTGGCCTGGGCGCGCCATCTCGACAGGAAAGGACGGACGCCGTTGCTGATCGAGGGCGACGACGGCACGCGCATGGACAAGCGGGCCGTTATCGACGCCGTACGGATCGGCGCGCGCGAGCAGATCGGCAATTAGGCCGGCGGGCGGGGGATCCGGTCAAACGGCCCTGAATGGGAAAATGTGAACCGTCTCGCCTGCGGAACTTTGTGCTAAGCCTTTGAAATCAAGACATTTTGAGCCTAAAAAACTGGTGCAAGCTGCACCGTGGCTTGCTATATTGCCGCCATGAGTAAGAGTTCAGCCAAGAAGTCCGGCCGGTCCGCAAAGCGCGTGGCCAAGTCCGCCATGAAGTCGGTCGGCGGAAACGTCAAAAAGAGTGCCAAGCTGCCGCGTATGCTGGTGAAAAAGGCGGCGACGAAGCCATTGCGCCGTTCGAGCCTGGCCGCGTCGCGCCCCGCCTCATCCGAGGACGCCGACAAGATCATCCGCACGGTCAGTCCGCCGGTCCAGCCGGCAGCGCCCCGGCCGATCGTGTTGCGCTCGCACAAGTATCAGGTTGGCGAGATTGTCTATTACACGTCGCCGAGCTTCGGCCGGGCCGCGGCGACCGGCAGCTATACGGTGGTCAAGCTGCTGCCATCGGAAGGCGACGACTACCAGTATCGGATCAAGAATACCGAAGAAGCCTTCGAGCGCGTCGCCAAGGAAAGCCAGCTCGACCGCGCATGAGCATTGTTCGGTCATCAATTTGACTATGATGCGGCGGCCTCGTGCCGCCGCAAGCCGTTTGGAGAGACGCGATGCCAACCTACATCACCCAGGGGCGCTATACGCGCGAGGCGATCAAGGGCATGATCGTCAAGCCGGAAGATCGCGCCGACGCCATCGCGCGTGCGATGGCCCGGGTCGGCGGCCGGCTGGTCGGTTATTACGTGACGCTCGGCGAGTTCGACTTCCTGTCCATCTGCGAGGCGCCCGACGAGACCCACATGATGGCGGCGCTGCTCGCGGCGGCCTCCGGCGGCGGTGTTACCGACCTGCGAACGACGGTGGCGGTGTCGTCGACCGCGGCGACCGGCGCCTTCGCGGCGGCAGCCGATGTCGTGCCGGGCTTCAGGTCTGCCGGCGGCGTGTGACCGTTGCGAAAACAACAGGTGGAACCGGGAGGACACATGCCATGAATGCGGTTTACCGGGCGTTTCTGGTCGCCGCCTGCCTTGCCGCGGTCGGCGGAACGCCAGCCCGCGCGGACGATTACCCGGATCGGGTCGTGCGCTTCATCGTTCCGTTCGGGGCCGGCGGTCCGGCCGACGTGTTCGCCCGGGTGCTGGCGCAGCACATGTCGGATTCCCTCAAAAAGTCATTCGTGGTGGAGGACCGGCCGGGCGCCGGTTCGGTGATCGGCACCGAGGCCGTCCATCAGTCGGCTCCCGACGGCTACACGCTTCTGGTGATGTCGAACACCCATACGACCAATGAATCGCTGATGCCGAACAAGCCCTTCGTGCTGATGCGCGATTTTGTTCCGGTGGCGCCGATCAACTATTCCGATTTGCTGATGGTCGTGCATCCGTCGGTCCCGGCGAAAACCCTCCAGGAGTTCATCGCGCTGGCGAAATCGAAACCCGGCCAGCTCAACTATGCCTCGTCCGGTCCCGGCACGCCGTACCACATGGCCGGCGAGCTGTTTAAGGCCATGAGCGACACCAACATCGTGCATGTACCGCACAAGGCCTCTGGCGAGGCCCGCAACAGCGTGATCGGCGGCCACGTCCAGATGATGTTCGATGCCATCACCACGATGGCGCCGCTCGCCAAGGAGGGCAAGGTGCGGGCGCTCGCCACCACAGGCGAGAAGCGTTCGCCGCTGATGCCGGATGTTCCAACCGTGTCGGAAGCCGGAGTTCCGGGCTACGAGGCGACGATCTGGCTTGGCGTCATGGCGCCAAAAGGCACGCCGCCCGAAATCGTCAAAATGCTCAACACCGAGATCAACAAGGTGATCGACCTGCCGGAGGTGCGCGAAACCTGGGCGAAGCAGGGGGCGATCCCGATGCACATGACGGCGGAAGAATTCGGCGCCTACCTCAACAAGGATATCGAGAAGTGGGCGAAGGTGGTGAAGATCTCGGGTGCCACGGCGCACTGAAGCGAGGCTGAATGTCGGAGGCCTTCTCCAGCCTGGACGCGCTTGATTGGGGCACCGCGGCCGTCGCCGCGCTGGTCGCGCTCGTCTGCGCGCTTGCGGTGCGCCGCTCGTATTCGCGCTGGCAGGGCGCGCTGCTGCGTCTGGTGGTGGCGGCGGTCGCGGTGGTCGCGACCTTCGGCTATTTCCAGATGTCCGCCGATCGCCAGCACGCGGCGGCGTTGCGCGCCTTGCAGGCGCGCCAGGCCGATCTCGCGGCTCGCGTGCTTGCGCCGGGCTCGCCGCTCGCCTGTCTCGATGGCGACTCCGGCGAGGCGGTTGAGACCGCCTGCGAGAAGGCTATTTTCGCGCGGCCCGAAACCGTCGCCGCTGCCGTCGCCTATGTGACGGCGCGGCTGTCGCTGCTCGCCGACGCTTCAACGCTTGCGTCGGACGACAAGGATTTCAACGCAAGCATTGCCGGGCTGCGCCGCGCGCTCGAACTCGACCGCTATGGCATCGCCGCCCATGTGCTCGCCGTCCGCGACGGCTGCAATGTCGAGGCCTGCCGCGCCTTTGCCTGGGTCGAAGACGCCACCGCGCTCAAGGCCAACCTCAAGGCGCAGGCTTTCGATGCCTACGTCGCGCGTCACGCCGCCGAGTGGGGTAAGGCCGACGAGCCGGCGAAGCCGCCGGCAACGCCGTTGCCCGGGACGCCGCAGGCCAATGCCGCGCCGCCAGCGGTGCCGCTCGCCAGCCGTTACGATTTCCCCTCGGCTGCCTCGATCCCGCCGGTCAGCATCATGAACAAGGAGCCGCCACGCCCGCCCGAGCCGGATGCCGCGGGGACAACGCCGCAGGAGCAACCGGCCGCCGGGACCATGCCGATGCCGCCGAGACGGCCGCAGACGCAGGGCGCGGCCACGCGCTAAAGTGGAATGACGTTTCCTCGACTTATCATCCCGCTTTAGCTTTTTGTCTGAGCATGATCTTTTCCGAGAACCGGTGCCCACTTTTCGGAAATCATGCTCTAGGATCGCCAGCCGGGGACGCATGCTCAAATCCGTTCTGATCGCCAATCGCGGCGAGATCGCCTGCCGCATTACCCGCACCGCGCGTCGCATCGGCCTGCGCGTGATCGCGGTCTATTCGGAAGCGGACGCCGAGGCCCTGCACGTGCGGCTCGCCGACGCGGCCTGTCCGATCGGTCCGGCGCCGGCGGCGCAGAGCTATCTGCGGCCAGACAAGATCATCGCCGCCGCGAAACAGGCCGGCGCGGACTGCATCCATCCGGGCTACGGCTTCCTGTCCGAGAATGCGGACTTCGCGCAGGCTTGCGCCGACGCCGGCATCGTCTTTGTCGGCCCGCCGCCGTCCGCGATCCGCGCGATGGGTTTGAAGGACCGCGCCAAGGCGCTGATGGAGCAAGCCGGCGTGCCGGTCGTGCCCGGCTATCACGGTGAACGGCAGGAGCCGAAATTCCTCAAGGAGAAAGCCTACGAGATCGGCTATCCGGTCCTCATCAAGGCGGTGGCCGGCGGCGGCGGCAAAGGCATGCGGCGCGTCGAGCGGCACGCCGATTTCGACGCCGCGCACGAAGGCGCGATGCGCGAGGCTGCGTCCTCGTTCGGCGACGCGCGGGTGCTGATCGAGAAATACGTCTCGGCGCCGCGCCACATCGAGATGCAGGTGTTCGGCGACCGCCACGGCAACGCCATCCATCTCAATGAGCGCGACTGCTCGTTGCAGCGCCGCCACCAGAAGGTGATCGAGGAAAGCCCGGCGCCCGGCATGACGCTGGCTTTGCGCGAGGCGATGGGCGCCGCCGCGGTCGCCGCCGCCAAGGCGGTCGGTTACGAAGGTGCCGGCACCGTCGAGTTCATTGCCGACGGTGCGAATGGCCTCAAGCCCAACGGCTTCTGGTTCATGGAGATGAATACGCGGCTTCAGGTCGAGCACCCCGTCACCGAGGCGGTGACCGGGCTCGATCTGGTCGAGTGGCAGTTTCGTGTCGCTGCCGGCGAGAAGCTGCCGCTGGCGCAAGCCGGGGTGAAGCTGCAAGGCCACGCCGTCGAGGCGCGGCTTTACGCCGAAGATCCGGCGCGCGGCTTCCTGCCGTCGACCGGCGAACTGGTCGCGCTCGAATTTCCCTCCGGCGTCCGCGTCGATACCGGCGTCGAGGCCGGTGCCGAGGTGACGCCGTTCTACGATCCGATGATCGCCAAATTGATCGCGCAGGCGCCGAGCCGCGAGGCGGCGCTCGACAAGCTGGCCGACGCGCTCGACCACACGATCGTCGCCGGCCCGCGCAGCAATGTCGGCTTTCTCGCCGCGCTGTGCCGCGCCAGGGAGTTCCGCGCCGGCGCGTTCGACACCGGCTTCTTCGACCGTCATCTGGGCTATCGCGGGCGGGGGGCCGACGGCATCGACTGTGGTGCGGGGGCCGCGGCGGCGTTGAAGCTCGTCGCGCTTGAGCGCGCGAGCCTGCCGCCGCGCGATCCCGATCTGCCGCCGTCGCCGTGGGATGCGACCGCCGGTTTCCCGGTGTCCGGCGCGCGTCGCGGAACCTTGCCGCTCAGCGCCGATGGCGAAGCCGTCACGGCGGAGATCGCGCACGCAAGCGACGGCGTTTCGGTCCGTGTCGGCGGCGAGGGGCCGGCGCCGGACGCCAGGACGGTCGAAACCGCCGATGGCGTGCTGGTCTTGCGCCACGGCCGCCAGACTCGCGTGACCCGGCGCGACCTTGCAACCGAGGATGCGCAAGGATCCGGCGACGGCGCAGTGCGCGCGCCGATGCATGGCAAGGTTCTGGCGGTTTTTGTGGATGAGGGCGCGCAGGTCGTGCGCGGCCAGCGTTTGGCCATTATAGAAGCGATGAAGATGGAGCACACGCTCACGGCCCCGGCCGACGGAACCGTGGCG
>CAZNTY010000255.1:0-6685 GCA_964576085.1 uncultured Undibacter sp.
CATCACGCATTTCGTCCACAGCGCCGCGCCGCCGCGGCGCGAAGCCGACCATGCCTTCGCGGTCAGCGACGAAACGTGGGCGCGCATGCGCGCCGTCAATGTCGACGCCGGCTTCCATCTGGCGCGCGAGCTTGCCCGCGATCTGATCGCGGCGAAGCAGCCGGGCTCGTTCCTGATGCTGACGTCCTTGCACGCCGGCACGCCGCGCAACCTGCCGCATTACTCCTCGTCCAAGGCGGCGCTGGCGATGCTCGTCAAGGAGCTGGCGAAGACCTTGGGGCGCTACGGCATCCGGGTGAATGCGCTGGTGCCCGGCGCGATCGCCGCCGGCGGCTTCGTCGCCGATCCGGCGCTGGCGCGGCACATCCCGCTGGGCCGCCTCGGCCGCAGCGAGGACCTCGCGCCGATGGCGCTGGCGGTGCTGTCGGACAGGATTTCGGGCTATGTCACCGGCGCGGCGATCGTGGTCGACGGCGGCCTCGCGTTGACCAACTGGTTCGATCCGCCGGCGCTCGAGGAGCTGTGACATGAGCGTCCCGATCAGGATCACGATGGGCGGTTACGGGCCGCCGTCGACCGGCTTCTCGAAGGCCCTGACGTTCATCGGAGACCGGATCGCGGCGCAGTTCGGCGGCGACATCGCGATCGACTATGTCTTCAACATCATGGATCACGGCCACAAGGCCGAGGACATTCTCACTCTGGTCGAGCGCGGCGAGATCACGCTCGGCTACCAGTCGTCGAGCTATCTGACCGACCGGGTGCCGGAGCTCGGCTTCGTCGACCTGCCGTTCCTGTTCTCGACCAACGCGCAGGCGCGCGCGGCGATGGACGGCGCGCTTGGCGACTACCTCGCGCGCAAGACCGAGGAGCGCTGCAACTACCGCATCCTCGGCTGGTTCGAGAACGGCTTCCGCCACATCTCCAACCGGCTGCGGCCAATCCATGTCCCTGCCGACATGGAGGGCATGAGGATCCGCGTGCTGCCGAGCGAAATCCATCGTCGCACCTTCGAATTGATCGGCGCGACGCCGATGCGCATGGACCTCACCGAAGCGATCGCGATGATCAGAGCCGGCACGCTCGACGCGCAGGAAAACCCGCTCGCCAACACCGTCACCTACGGCGTGCACAAGTTTCACAAGTTCCACACGCTGACCGGCCACTTCTATATTTCGCGGCCGATCTTCCTCCATCGCCCGTCATTCGAGTCGTGGCCGAGAGAGCTGCGGCAGGCGATGCAGCAGGCGGTGCGCGAGGCCGTCGCGTTCCAGCGTGGGCTGGCCGAGCAGGAGCACATCGAGTCGAAGCAGATCATCGAGGCGGCGGGCTGCGTCATCAACGCGCTGACGCCGCAGGAGCATGACGCCTTCGTCGCCGCGGTGCAGCCGCTGCTTGCCGACGCGCGCCAGATGTACGGCGGCGAGATGTTCAGGATGGTGCCAAAACCTTAAACGCGCGCCAGCGCGCCGTCGCCGCGCAGCCAGAGCATCCGCGCCACCAGCGCGCCGACGATCACGAGATTGAGCGCGTTCGAGCCGACCCCGGCGGCGAAGGCCGGCGCGTAATAGCCGAAGTGGTCGTAGAGCAGGCCGGCGAGCCAGCCGCCGCTCCCCATGCCGATCGCGGTGAACATCAGCAGCGTCGGGATGCGCCAATAGGCCTGGGTGGCCGGATATAGCTCGCGCAGCGTGACCACATAGGCCGGGATGATGCCGGAGAAGCCGAGCCCGAACACCGCCGACACCGTGATGAGCCCGACCTCGTCCTGCGTGAACAGGAAGCCGGTCATGGCGGTGATCTGCCACAGGGAGCCGGTGAGCACGGTCAGCAGCCCGCCATAGCGGTCGGCGATCGCGCCCCAGACCTGGCGGCTGATGAAGGCGGTGCCGAGCAGCACGCTCAGCATCAGCGCGCCGAACGAACGGGTGAGGCCGAGATCGCTGCAGAACGCCACCAGATGCTGCTGCGGCATCGACATGGTGACGCAGCACAGCACCGAGGCCGCGCAGATCATGGCGAACACGAGGTTCGGCGGCCAGCCGAGCACGCGACCGTCTTGCGCGTGCAGCTCATGCCCGGGCGACGGTCTTGGCGGTTCAGGCGGGGCGCTGAACAGCCAGCTCGCGATCGGCACAATGACGGCCACCGCGAGCACCGCATAGATCAGCATGGTGCCGCGCCAGCCGGCATAGGCCAGCACGCGCTCGAACACGGGCGGCCACGCCGCGCCGGCGAGATAGCTTCCGCTCGAAATCAAGGCGAGCGCCGAGCCGCGCCGGCGGTCGAACCAGCGGCTGACATAAACATAAAGCGGCGCACTGATGCTGCCGACCCCGATGAAGCCGATCAAGGCGCCGTGGCCGATGCGCAGCGGCCACGGCAGGCCGAGCACAGACACGCCGAGCCCGAGCGCGATCATCAGCGCGCCGAAGATCGTGGTGGCGCGGGTGCCGACGCGCTCGGCGACGCGGCCCATCATGATGCCGCCGGCGCCCGCGCCCAGCCACACCAGCGCGGTGGCGAAGGACGGCACCGAGCGGCCACCGGCTTCAGCCGCGATGTCCTTCAGCGCCACAGGCGTGATCCAGGCGGCGCCATAGGCCATCGTCATCACGGCGAGCACGCCGCACGCGACGCGCCACGATTGCTTTGTCTCGATCGACGCGGCAGAAGGCTGAAGCATCTGGAATCCCGGCAGCCGCCTTATCGCAGATCGCGGCGGCCAGGGGAATGCGCGGCCTCACATGCCGCATATGCACGATCACACGCCGAACGGATAGGTGTCCGGATAGCCTGCAAGCTGCTCGCTCTTGAGCGGCGTCACCGCCCGGGTTTCGTCGAACCAGATGTATTCGTCGAACTGGCGCGGCAGCACCGCCTCGAAATAGTGGCTGGCGAGCTCACTTTCCGGTCGATAGATCACGCCGATCGCGCGCTCGAGCCTCGGCTTCATCAGCAGCTTGGTATGGGGTGCGGCCCCGCGCAGGCCGAGCATGAAATGAGGCGCCTCGCTGTCGTGCATCAGCCGCTCGTAGCTGCCGGCGTGCGCCGGACGCACCGTTTTCACCTCCATCGCGCCGCCCCAATCGCTGGCGGCCGCCACCGTGCCGTGGTCGGTGCCGAAGCCGATGGCGTAACAGTCCTTGCCGAACTCCTTGTGGCACAGCTCGCCGATATTGAATTCTCCGCGCGCCGACATCTCGGTCGCTGCCGCGTTGCCGATGTGGGAATTATGGGCCCAGACGACGCCCTTGCTGTCGGCGCCGTGGAAATCGAGCAGCGCCTTCAGCGTTTCGAACATGTGACGGTCACGCAGGTTCCACGACTCGCGCGAGCCGTAATACATCACACGATAGTAACGCTCGGCGTTCGCAATCAGCCGGGCGTTCTGCACGGCGTCGAGAAACCGCTCGCCATCGCGCTGCGCGTAATCGGCCCGCTTGCCGAGGAGATCGGTCAGCATGGCAACCACGTCCTTTTCACAGGCGCGATAGTGGCCGGTCAGCGCGGCGTGGCCGTAGGTCGCCGGATCCGATTGCCAGGGGCTCAGGCAGCCGTAGCGCTCGCGGGCGACCCGCGCCGACTCCGGATCGACATCGTCGAGATAATGGAGAACATGACGGATCGAGTCGTGGAGACTGTAGAGGTCGAGCCCATGAAAGGCGACGCGGGCGTTCGGCTTGACGTCGGCATTGTGCCTGTGCAGCCAGTTGACGAAGCTCCGCACCTCCTCGTTGCGCCACATCCAGGTCGGAAAGCGCGAAAACGCCGTCCATCCCGAAGGCTTTGATTTTCGATGACGCACATAGTGGTCGATCCGCGCGGCGTCCGGCCAATCACCCTCGATTGCGATGAAGGTGAAGCCTTTCTTTTCGATCAGCTCGCGCGAGATGCGCTCGCGCATGCGATAGAATTCGGACGTGCCGTGCGAGGCTTCACCTAGCATTACGATACGTGCCCCGCCGATGCGGTTGAGCAAAGGCATCAGGTCGGCTGCGTCGATGGCACCGAACGGCTCGGCAGCGCGGGCGATGACCTCGGCTTCGCGCGGCGCCTGCGGACGGACCACCCGCAACCGCGGCGCCGGCGTCTCTTCCTCCCAGCCTTCCTCTCCGAGCAGCGGCACGAAACGCACGTCGGCAAGCTCCTGGCGATCGAATTCCGTTTCCGACGTCCGCGTGACGAGCACGAGTTCCTGCGCGCGATCGTCGCTGCCGACCGGAATGACCAGCCGGCCGCCGACCTTGAGCTGCTGCTGAAGCGAAGGCGGCACCTTGGGCCCGCCGGCCGCGACCACGATCGCATCGTAGGGCGCGTGCTCCGGCCAGCCGCGTGTGCCGTCCCCGTGCAGCACATGGACATTGTCATAGCCCTGCTCGGCAAGCACGGCCGCCGCCTTTTCGGCGAGCTGCCCGACGCGTTCAACGGTGTACACTTCGCCGGCGATCTCGGCGAGCACCGCGGCGGCATAGCCCGAGCCGGTACCGATTTCGAGCACCCTCTCTCCGCCGCGCAGCCGCAGCGCCTCGATCATGAAGGCGACGATGTAAGGCTGCGAGATCGTTTGTCCGGCGGCGATCGGCAGCGGCGAATCCTCGTAGGCGAATTCCTGGAGGTCATGCGGGAGAAATGCCTCGCGCGGGACCTTTGCCATCGCGTCGAGCACGAGCTTGGAGCGCACGCCGCGGGCGCGCACATGATGTTCCACCATGTGCTGGCGCAACGCGGCGAAGTCGGGTGCGCGCGGGGTAGCGGGGACTGCCATGATGCCTCCGGTCGCGATGTGGCAGGTCGAAAGAATGGCCGGCGAGCCGACCCCCGCCTTTGATCGAGGTCAAGCCGAGGGAAACGCCCAGCGGTCGTGTTGCGTTGCGCCAAAATGCGCCGCGGGGTGCGCCGCTGAAATTTCCTGACGGACGGCGGTCCGAGTACGAAATTGACCGGACGGGCCGGGAATGGGAGCCTTTCAAACTGCGACGGCGTTTCGAGTCGCGCCCGGCCGCTCTATATAGAGGTCGATACGGCCATCGGGCCGGTTCGCAGGGTCCCATGACGACGCTCCACCCGGTCAGCCTCGACGACAAATACGACCTGTCGAAAAGCCGCATCTTCGTGACCGGCTACCAGGCGCTGATCCGGCTCTGCCTGATGCAGAAGGAGCGCGACCGCCGCGCCGGCCTTAACACCGCGGGCTTCATCACCGGCTATCGGGGCTCTCCCCTTGGCGGGCTCGACCAGCAGTTCATGCGCAACGGCCGCCGGCTGGTCGAGAACGACATCAAGTTCCAGCCCGGCCTGAACGAAGACCTCGCCGCCACCGCGCTGTGGGGCACGCAGCAGGCCGAGTTGCGCGGCGAAGGCAAGTTCGATGGCGTGTTCGGCATGTGGTACGGCAAGGGCCCGGGCGTCGACCGCTCGGGCGACGTGTTCCGCCACGCCAACCTCGCCGGCACCTCGAAGCACGGCGGCGTGCTCGCTTTGATGGGCGACGACCATACGGCGGAGTCGTCCACCACGGCGCACCAGTCGGAATTCCACTTCGTCGACGTGATGATCCCGATCCTCAACCCGGCCGGGGCGCAGGAATTCCTCGACTACGGACTCTACGGCTGGGCGATGTCGCGCTTCACCGGCACCTGGGTCGCGCTCAAGTGCATGCACGAGACGGTGGAGTCGACCGCGGTGGTCGACGGCTCGCTCGACCGCATCCAAATTATCACACCATCAGACTTCGCGATGCCGCCGGGCGGCCTCAACATCCGCCTGCAGGACACGTTCCTCGGCCAGGAAGCGCGGCTGCACGACTTCAAGCGCGACGCCATGCTGGCGTTCATCAACGCCAACAAGATCAACCGCATCGTCACCTCGGGCGGCGCCAAACCGAAGATCGGCATCATCACCACCGGCAAGGCCTATCTCGACGTGCGGCAGGCGTTCGACGAGCTCGGCATCGACGAGATCAAGTGCAACGCGCTCGGCATCCGGCTGTTCAAGATCGGCTGCCCGTGGCCGATCAGCCGGCGCGAGCTGATCGACTTCGCCGCCGGCCTCGACCTCATCATCGTGGTCGAGGAAAAACGTTCACTCATTGAAGTGCAGGTGCGCGAGGAGCTCTACGGCACCGCCAACCAGCCGGTCTGCATCGGCAAGAAGGACGAGCAGGGCAACTGGCTGTTCCCGGTCAAGGGCGCGCTTGATCCCAATGATATAGCAATATGTATCGGCGAGCGCGTGCTGCGCTATGGCGACAATCCCGAGATCGCCGCCAACGTGTCGCGGCTCAAGAGCGCGCAGAAGACCCTGGCCGAGACCATCGACGTCGCCAACCGCGTCCCGTATTTCTGCTCGGGCTGCCCGCACAACACCTCGACCCGCGTGCCGGAGAGCAGCCGCGCCTATGCCGGTATCGGCTGCCACTTCATGTCGCAGTGGATGGAGCGCAAGACGCTCGGCTTCACCCAGATGGGCGGCGAGGGCGCCAACTGGATCGGCGAGGCGCCGTTCTCCAAGCGCGACCACGTGTTTCAGAACCTCGGCGACGGCACCTACAACCACTCCGGCTACCTCGCGATCCGCGCCGCGATCGCCTCTGGCGTCACCATGACCTACAAGATCCTGTTCAACGACGCGGTGGCGATGACCGGCGGCCAGGCCAATGACGGCGGCCTCACCGTGCCGCAGA
>CAZNTY010000256.1:0-3619 GCA_964576085.1 uncultured Undibacter sp.
ACCTCAGCGCCGCCGCGACCAACCAGACGGTCACGCGGACGCCGCCCTCCGGCCTGCCGCCGGGAAGCCACGAGCTGAGCTGGCGCGTGGTGTCGGCCGACGGCCATCCCGTTGGCGGGGGTCTTGTTGGTTCGATCGGCCGGCCGAGCGCGAGGGGGCCCGACGCGGTCCGCATCGAGACCGGATGGGCGGTGCGGGTGGCAATCTGGGCCGCGCGCGTCGTCATCTATTGCGGCCTGTTTTTCGGCATCGGCGGCGCGTTCTTCACCGCCTGGATCGCGCGCCGGCAGCCCGGATTCATGACTCCGATCCGGGTCGTCACCGCGCTGGCGGCCGTTGCCGTCGCGTTGTCGCTCGCGTTCCAGGGCCTCGACGCTCTCGCCGCGCCCCTGTCGGCGACCGTCCGGCCGGCGGTGATCCTCGCCGGCTATCATACCAGCTACGGCACCACGGTCCTGCTGGCGGAGGCCGCCTTGCTGCTGGCCCTGGCGTCATCCGTCGTGCAATGGCGCGGGGTGGCGCGCGCCCTGTCGCTCACGGCCCTCCTCGGCGCCGCCGCGGCGCTGGCATCGAGCGGCCACGCCAGCACGGCTCCGCCGCAATGGCTGACGCGGCCGGCCGTCTTCCTCCACGTCGCGGGGATCGCGTTCTGGGCCGGGTCGCTGATCCCGCTGTTCATGCTGCTGCGCACGCCGCGCGGCGGGACCCAAGAGCTGATGCGGTTCTCGACCGTGATCCCCTTCGTGCTGGTTCCGCTGGTCGGCGCCGGCATCGTCCTGGCCATCGTCCAGCTCGACCACGTCAGCGCCCTGTGGACGACCGGCTATGGCCTGGTCTTCCTGGCCAAGGGTGCGGTGCTGGTCGTGCTTGCCGCCCTCGCCTGCCTCAACCGCATCGTCCTCACCCCGGCCCTGGCTTCCGGCGCCGCCACCGCCCGCCCGCGGTTCGTGCGTTCGATCGGCGCCGAGATCGCCCTGATCGCCGCGATCTTCGCGATTACCGCGCTCTGGCGGTTCACCCCGCCGCCGCGAACGCTGGTCGAGGGTGAGCCGGCATTCGTCCATATCCATACCGAGCAGGCGATGGCCGACGTGACCGTCGCGCCGGGCCGGGCCGGGCCGGTGACCGTCACCGCGCGTCTCCAGAGCGGCGACTTCGGACCGCTCGCCGCAAAGGAAGTCACCATCCACCTGTCCAACAAAACCCTCGGTCTCGAGCCGATGGTGCGGCCGGCCCGGGACACGGGAAACGGAACCTGGGTCGCGTCGGGCTTCGTGCTGCCGCGTGGCGGCATCTGGACCGTGGAGGTCGATGTGCTGATCGACGATTTCACCCGCGTCGGCCTCGATGCCCCGATCGTGGTGGCGCCCTGACCATCTTTGTGGATGACAGCCCGTGGCCGATTGGCTAGGGTTCGCCAGCCGCCGATGAAAGCCGGCGCGAGAACCGGCATCCTACGTCGCGGTCCAAGTCTTGGGAGGAAAGTCCTCGGCGCGGTTCAACGCTGCCCCCTGCAAAAGAAGACCAAAGCGGGGTCGAAGGACGGAAGACGACACGAGCAGGGCCGGTCGCCCTGCTCATTTTTTTCGTCAAAGTAATATCCGTTTGGATTGAATCGCCACGCTCGCCTAACATTTTGCCGGCGAGTGATCTCTTGGGTCGGCTCCAAAGGATCATGCTCTATAGCGTTTCTACTTTTTGAACCACCATCCGCGCCTGTCATGCCCGGCCTTATGCCGGGCATCCACGTCTTGGCGACAAGAAGTAAGACGTGGATGGCCGGGACAAGTGCCACGACCAGGCCGGCCGTAGGCCGGACCCGGTTACCCGGCCATGACGTGGAAATAATTCCGTACTCCTCTAGTGCATCGGCACCAGCCAGTCCAGAAACGCACCGAAGTCGATCAGTCCGGAATTATAGATCGCCGCGAGAATGGCGAAGATGACGGTGGCGACGACCGTGGTCCAGACCAGCTTCATCCCGATGCGCGCGGCGATCGGCGCCCCCGGATCGGTGCCCTGCGCGTAGTCTTCGCCCTCATGCTGGCTGCGGACGCCGAACGGCAGAACGGTGAATAGCGACACCCACCAGATCAGGAAATAGATCGCGATGACGGTGGTGATTTTCATGGGACTGCCGGCTGAAGCAACACGATCGTCATGGCCGGGCATAGCCCGTCGAAGACGGGCGTGAACGCCCTTACCTCCCCGGCCATCTCGCTTAGGCTGGCACTGTGCGTCCCCAAGCGGGATGCCCGGCACAAGGCCGGGCATGACAGCATTGAATTTGCTCGTTCCATTTTGGCCAGGCTCTCAGGGTGGCGGGTTGAGTCTATGCTCGCTTCAATCCCCATGGATCGAACCTTAGCTACGCCTGTTCGAGCTCGACCAGGGTGCCGAGAAAATCCTTCGGATGCAGGAACAGCACCGGCTTGCCGTGCGCGCCGATCTTCGGCTCGCCGCCGCCGAGCACGCGCGCGCCCTGCGCCGTGAGGCGGTCGCGCGCGGCCTTGATGTCGGCGACCTCGTAGCAGATGTGATGGATGCCGCCGTCGGGATTGCGTTCGAGGAATTTGGCAATCGGTGAATCGGCGCCGAGCGGCTCCAGCAATTCGATCTTGGTGTTCGGCAGCGTGATGAACACGGTGCTCACGCCATGCTCGGGCTGCGGCACCTTCTCGGAGACCTGCGCGCCGAGCGTCGTGCGATAAACCTCCGCCGCCTTGGCGATGTCGCGCACGGCGATGGCGACATGATTGAGCCGTCCGATCATTGGTTTCCTTCCAGTTCGCCTATACCGCACCGCGAGAGTCTGATCCAGGCGACTTGAAGCGAATGTAGACTCAACCCGTCCTCCTTCGAGGCTCGCCCCATAGGCGTTACTTACGCGCGCCTTCGATGCGCTATGGCGGCTCGCACCTCAGGATGACGGTTTGAGGCGGGCGTCCGATTCAATCCCGGAGAATCAAACTCTAATCCGCTCGTGCCGTGTGAAGTAATCATCATACCGCCAGCACGTGGACATGGCACATCGGCTTCTTGCCCCAATTTTGCGCGATCGCGCTGCGCACCGCGCCGCGCACCGCCTCGCTCACGCTGTCGGGGTCGCGTCGCCGCGCCCGCGGCAGCGTCTTGACGGTGTCCATCACGGCCTCGAAGGCGATGTTCGACATCAGGACGCCGTCGCGGCCGCGCTCCGGGATGCCGATCATGTCGATCTCGGGATCCGCGGCGAGCTCGCCGTTGGCCGTGACCGCGATCGCGACGGAAACGGCGCCGGCGAAGCTCAGGCGGCGCCGGTCCGCAACGGTCCTGGCATCGGCCTCGATCAGCACGCTGCCGTCCTTGTAGATGCGCCCGGCCGGCACCTCGTCGATCACGCCCGGCTGCGGCGCCAGCTCGACGAGATCGCCGTTTCGGCATTCGATCACCGTCGGCACGCCGAGGCGGCGCGCAAGCTTCGCATGCTCGCTGAGATGCAGCGCCTCGCCGTGCGCCGGGATCAGGATCTTCGGCTTCACCCAGCCGATCAGCACTTCGAGCACGGCACGGCGCGGGTGCCCCGAGACGAGCACGAGGTGCGTGCGGACGCTGATGACCTCGATGCCCTGAACTAACA
>CAZNTY010000257.1:0-10063 GCA_964576085.1 uncultured Undibacter sp.
CCAAGCCCGGGGGGCTGGGGGGCTGAGGAATCCGGTCTCGAACCGAACCGGGCCTTTGAGGCAACGTTGGCGATGTCGCAATCCAGCGTGACCGGCGCTTGACCGAAATTGGGCCTTATTATGATTTTTCTTAACGAACGCGTGATCGAAGGCCGCGGTTTGCCGCGTTTTTTTGCAGCCTCTGACAGCCCTTGCCGGACGCCGCGCGCGGCGCGATCATTGCTCTTCAGGCAAGAAGGAGGCGCCGCATGACGTTCGGTCCCGGCGAAAGCGATCCAAGCCAGTCCCGCGGGGCGGCCTCGTTCCATTCTGTATCGGCCGCCCCACTCCATCAGGTCACCTTCAGCCGGCACGAGCTCAAGCGCATACTCGATCTTTACGGACGCAAGGTCGCCGCCGGCGAATGGCGGGACTACGCCATCGACTTCCTGCGCGACCGCGCGGTGTTCTCCGTGTTCCGCCGCTCCTCGGAAATGCCGCTCTACCGCATCGAAAAGAATCCGAAGCTCGCACGTCGCCAGGGCGCCTACAGCGTGATCTCGGCGACCGGCCTGATCCTGCGCCGCGGCCATGAGCTCGAGCCGGTGCTGCGCGCGATCGACCGCAAGCTCAGCGTGGTGAACTAACGTGAAGCGTCATCCCCGCCTGCGCTAGAGATCGCGCGGCGGGGTGCTGGCGCCGTCGCCGAGCGGCAGCTGCATGTGCACGGTGTCGAGCCAGCGGCCGAATTTGTAGCCGACGTTCCTGAACACGCCGGCGTCCTGGAACCCGGCGTCGCGGTGCACGCCGATCGAGGCGGCCTGGTTGGAGTCGCCGATCACCGCGATCATCAGCCGGAAGCCGCGCGCGGTCGCCGCCTCGATCAGCGCCTTGAGCAGCACGCGGCCGATGCCGCGCCGGTGCATCTGCGGCGCCACGTAGATCGAGTTCTCCACGGTGAAGCGATAGGCCGGGCGCGTCCGGTACGGCCCGACGTAAGCGTAGCCGGCGACCGCGCCGTCGATCTCGGCGACGAGATAAGGGAAGCGGCCGGCCAGCAGCGTCTCCATGCGCCGGCGCATCTCGGCTTCGCTCGGCGGCTCGAGCTCGAACGAGGCGGTGCCGTGCTGCACGGCGTGCGCATAGATGCGGGTGATGGCGGGGATGTCCGCGAGCGTGGCGGGGCGGATAGTCGGTTTGGACATGTCTGCGGTCGTCATGCGCGGCCTAGGGCAGGCCATCCACGCCTTTTGTATGCCGTTTCTTTTGTAAAGGCGTGGATGGCCGGGACAAGCCCGGCTCTGACGATTTTGGCAAAACAAAACGCCCCGGCTTGTGGCCGGGGCGTCAGTCATTCCGTTGTTCGCTGCTTAGCGCCGGTCGCCCAACGGCGCGTCAGCGCCGGTCGCCCAGGAAGCGCAGCAGGAACAGGAACAGGTTGATGAAGTCGAGGTAGAGCGCCAGCGCGCCCATCACCGCCTTGCGGCCGGCGACGGTGCCGTCGTCCTGGACGTCATACATCTCCTTGATCCGCTGGGTGTCCCAGGCGGTCAGGCCGGCGAAGATCAGGACGCCCACCGCCGAGATCACGAAGTCGAGCCCCGTGCTCTTGAGGAAGATGTTCACCACCATCGCCAGGATCAGGCCGAACAGGCCCATGATCAGGAACGAGCCGATCGGCGACAGATCACGCTGCGTGGTGTAGCCGTAGAGGCTCAACGCGCCGAACGAGGCGGCCGAGATGAAGAACGTCCGCGTGATCGAGGCCCCCGTATAGGCCAGGAACACCGACGACAGCATCAGGCCGAGCAGGGCGGCGTATCCCATGAACAGCATCAGCGCCGTCGAGGGCTGCAGCTTGTCGATGCGGAAGCTCATGAAGAACACGATGCCCAGCGTCGCCAGGAACAGCACGATCGTCAGCGGTCCGCCGAAGATCGCCTGTCCGAACGGGGTCAGCCCGGTGATCGCGCCGTTCGGCCCGGTCACGACAGCGGCATTGTAGGTCAGCCAGGCGACGACGCCGGTCAGCGCGACGCCCGAGGCCATGTAGTTGTAGACGCGGATCATGTAGGCGCGCAGGCCCGCGTCGACGACAGCCGCCGTGCCGGCGCCATAGCTGCCGCGCGCAGCGATATTGCGGTCAAAATCCGACATCGAAGTTTTCCTCTCCCATATGCGGCCGGCCTCTTGGCCGTCCGGTTCGGCCATAAATCTAGTGGTTGCCAAGCCTCTCCGCCAGATATGGCGCAGGTGTGACGGCCAATCCTTGCCAATCGTTAAGGCACGTACAATCGGTGGATTTACGGGAGAATCCACTCTCTTTGGACGACATCGGCCCGTCAGCGGCGGAATGTCGCAAAACTACAGGTTTCGCAGCACCGGCGCGGGCTTCTGTCCGAGGGCGCCCATCGTGCCGGCGAGGCCCAGGGCCACCGTGACGACGACAGCGGCAAGCGCCGCGACCAGGGCGGGAAGAGGCTCCCACGCGAAGCCGAGATTCATCAGATCAGTCACGATCAGCCAGGCGGCGAGCGAACCGGCGAGCACGCCGAACGCGGCGGTCGCCGCGCCGAGCAAGGCATACTCGAATACATAGGCTCGCAGCAGGCGTCTTCGGGTGCCTCCCAGGGTCTTGAGGATCACCGCGTCATAGACGCGATGGCGGTGGCCCGCCGCCAGCGCGCCGCCGAGCACCAGCGCCGCTGCCAGCAGGGTGATCACGCTCGCGGCGCGGATTCCGAGAATCAGGTTGCCGACCAGCGCGCCGATCGCCTCGAGCGCGTCCTTGACGCGCACGGCGGTGACGGACGGAAATTGCATCGCCACCGAGCGGATGACGGCAGCCTCCTGCGCGGCGGTGCCGCCGCCGGGATAGGTCAACGTCGCCATGCGCGTATGCGGCGCGCCGCGGAAAACGCTGGGCGGAAACACCATCACGAAGTTGATGCCGAGGCTTTCCCAATCAACCTTGCGCAGGTTGGCGATGCGGGCCGTGATGTTGCGGCCGAGCACGTTGACCGTCACGGCGTCGCCGAGCGTCAGGCCGAGCCCTTCCGCGGTCCGTTGCTCGAACGAGACAACCGGCGGGCCATCGTAGCCCGGCTGCCACCACTGGCCGGCGACCACGCGCGAGCCGGCCGGCACCTCGTCGGCATAGGTCAGTCCGCGGTCGCTTTGCAGCACCCATTCGGCGTCGGGTTTGGCCTTGATGTTTTCCGCCGCGACGCCGCCGGCCGCGACGATACGGCCACGCAGCATCGGCACCTCCTCAAGTTTTGCTTCCGGCGCTTGGGCGCGGATGAACTCGTTGAAGCGCGCGCTGTCGCCGGACGGAATGTCGAGGAAATAGAACGACGGCGCCTTGGCCGGCAGCGCCGCGCTGAACTGCTGGCGCAGGTTGCCGTCGATTTCGATCACCGTCACCAGCAGCGTAATGCCGAGCCCGAGCGACAGCACGATGCTCGGTGTCAGCGCGCCCGGCCGGTGAATATTGGCGACCGCCATGCTCAGCTCGGTCGTCCGCGGGCGGGGCGCCCGTCGCGCCAGCGCCATCAGGCCGGTGGCGACCAGCCGCAGCAGCGCGAATACGCTGGCCGCGACGCCGACATAGATCAGCGCGACCTTGCGGTCGTAGGCGAGCAGCACGGCGAGCGCCGCAAGCACCATGGCCGCGGCCGCGGTCGCCGCCACATAGCCCCAGCGCGGCCAGGCCGGCTGCGGCGCCACGCGATCGCGAAACAGCGCGCCCGCCGCGATGTCGTGCGCGCGCCCCAGCGGCCAGAGCGCGAAAGTGAGCGCGGTCAGCAGGCCGTACAGCAAGGCCAGCGCGAGCTCGGCCGGATGCAGCGCCGGCACGATCGGCAGCGGGATCATCGCGCCGAACAATCCGTTGACCAGGAAGGGCAGCGCGGCGCCGAGGATCAGTCCGACGATGCTGGCGATCGCGGCAAGGGCCAGCACCTGCGCCAGATAGACCGAGACGATGCGGCCGCCGGTCGCGCCCAGTGCCTTCAGGGTGGCGACGTCATCACGCTTGCGGTCGAGATGGCTTTTTACGGCATTGGCGACCCCGACGCCGCCGACCAGCAACGCGGTCAACCCGACGATCGTGAGGAATTGCGTGAAGCGCGCGACATTGCGTTCGAGTGCGGGCGAGACATTGCTGCGGCTGCGGATTTCCCACCCGGCCTGCGGGAAGCGCGCCCGGGCCTGCGCGGTCACGGCGTCGAGGGCGCCGGCATCGTCGAGCCGCAGGCGATAATGCCAGCGCACCAGGCTTCCCGGCTGGAGCAACTTGGTCGCGCGCAGCGCGGCGTTGCTGACGAGAAGCCGTGGCCCGAAGCCGATGCCGCCTGCGAGCTTGTCGGGCTCGTTCGTCAGCGCGGCGCGCACCTCGACCGTCGCGTCGCCGATCGTGAGCCTCGCACCAGGAGCGATGCCGAGGCGCTCCAGCAGGGTCTGGTCGGCCGCCGCGCCGAAAGCCCCGTTGCGCTCGGCGAGCGCATCCGCGAGCGGCATGACCGGATCGAGCGCGACGCTGCCGAACAGCGGATAGGCATCATCGACGGCCTTGATTTCCACCAGGCTCGCCGTGCCGTCGGCCGTGCGCGCCATCGCCCGCATGGTGGCGGCGACCGAAACGCGGCCGTGGTCGTTCATGAACGCACGCTCGGCCGTGTCTGCTTCGCGATGGATCAGGTTGAACGACAGGTCGCCGCCGAGGATGACGCGGCCCTGGCGTGCCAACCCATCGACAAGGCTGCCCGCCAGCGAGCCGACACCGGCAATCGCCATCACGCCGAGCGCAATGCAAGCCAGGAAAACGTAGAAGCCACGCAACCCGCCACGCAGCTCGCGCAATGCCAGGCGCAACGACAAAAGGCGGGACGCCCCCGCGGAGGTGGCGGCGGCGCTCATGACGCGGCCGCTTCGATGCGGCCGGACCGCAGGCGGATGACGCGGTCGCAGCGCGCAGCGAGCGCCGGGTCATGCGTGACCAGGATCAGGGTGGTGCCGCGGCGGCGATGCGCCTCGAACAGCAGGTCGATGATCTGCTTTCCGGTCGCCTCGTCGAGATTTCCGGTCGGCTCGTCGGCCACCAGGATCGGCGGATCCGGCGCCAGCGCTCGGGCGAGGGCGACGCGCTGCTGCTCGCCGCCCGAGAGTTGCGCCGGATAATGCTGCATGCGTTCGGCGAGGCCCACCGCCGCAAGCTCGCGCCGGGCGCGCTCGTCAGCGTCCGCGGCGCCTGCAAGCTCCAGCGGCACAGCGACGTTCTCCAATGCCGTCATCGTCGGCAGCAGATGAAAAGACTGGAACACGATCCCCACATTGCGCCCACGGAAGCAGGCAAGGCTGTCCTCGTCGAGGCGAAGAAGGTCGTGGCCGGCAACCGTCACCGTGCCGGTGTCCGGCCGCTCCAGGCCGGCCATCACCATCAGCAGGGTGGACTTGCCGGAACCGGACGGTCCGGTGAGGCCGATTGCCTCGCCGCGCCCTATATTGAGGTCGATGTCCTTGAGAATATGGACGCGCGCGGCATCGTGGCCGAGCGAGAGATTCACACCGGCCAGAACGATGGCCGGCGAGGTGTTGTCTTTCATGAGATCCTGCCGTTGGCGCCTTCGCTCATATGGGGGAACAAGGTGGCTGGTAAAGCATCTGGCCCGCGCCCTGCTGCTCACGATTGCTTGTGCAGCGGCCTCCGTGCCGCTCGCCAATGCCCAAAATGCCGGCACACCCGTCAAGATCGTCGTGCTCGGCGATTCGCTCAGTGCCGGCTTCGGCCTGCCGGAGCAGGCCGCTTTTCCGGCGCGGCTCGACGCGGCGCTCAAGAGCAAGGGCATCGCGGCGACGGTCATCAACGCCGGCGTGTCCGGCGACACCGCGACCGGCGGCCTCGACCGGCTGGACTGGTCGGTGCCGGAGGGGACCGATGCGGTGATCCTGGAGCTGGGCGCCAACGACATGCTGCGCGGAGTCGATCCTGCCGTCACGCGCAGGGCGCTTGACGCCATCCTCCGGCGGCTTTCGGCGCGCGGCATCGCGGTTCTGCTGTGCGGCATGCGGGCGGCGCCGAACCTTGGCGCAGCCTATGGCCGTGAATTCGACGCGATCTATCCTGCGCTTGCCACGACTCGCGGGGTCGTCTTTTATCCTTTCTTCCTGGAAGGGGTGGCCACCGACCGATCGCTCAATCAGGCCGATGGACTGCATCCAAACGCGGCTGGCGTCGATGCGATCGTCGCGCGGATCCTGCCCAAGGTCGAAGAGCTGGTCGGGCGCGTAAAGAAGTGAAATCGTCATGCCGCGTCTGTTCACCGGTCTGGAAATTCCCCCCGACATCGCGCAATCGCTCTCGCTGCTGCGCGGCGGCCTGCCCGGGGCGCGCTGGGTCGATCCTGAGAACTACCACATCACGTTGCGCTTCATCGGCGACGTCGATGACAACATCGCGCACGAGGTCGCCTCGCTGCTTGGCCGGGTGCGGCGTGGCGCCTTCGAGCTGCGGCTCGACGGCCTGACCTCGTTTGGCGGCAAGAAGCCGCGCGCCGTGGTCGCGAGCGCGGCCCCGGTGCCGCAACTGATGGAGGCGCAGGCCGAGCAGGAGCGGCTGATGCAGCGCATCGGCCTCGAGCCGGAGGGCCGCAAATACATGCCGCATGTCACGCTGGCGTGGTTGCGCGACGCGTCAAGCCGGGACGTCGCCGAATACCTGTCGGCGCGCGGCCTGTTCCAGACCCGGCCGTTCGCGGTCTCGCGCTTCGTGCTGTTCTCCTCGCGGGCGTCGGTCGGCGGCGGGCCTTACGTCGTGGAAGCGAGCTATCCGCTCAGCGCGGCCGCCTGATGCCGGTCGCCTTTCGCGCTCGCTATCAGGCCCTGGTGGACGCCGGCGAGATCGAGGCCGATCCCGCCCAGGAGGCGCTGATCGGCCATTTCGAGCGGCTGGAGCGGGGGCTGTCGGAGCGGCGGCTGGCGCGCAAGTCGTCGGCGCTCGGCTGGCTGTTCGGCCGGCAAGGTCGGCAACAAGACCGGCAGGGCCGGCAAGGGCCGGTGAGGGGGCTCTACATCTACGGGGACGTCGGTCGCGGCAAGACCATGATGATGGACCTGTTCTTCGCGACGAGCGTGGTCAGGCGCAAGCGGCGGGCCCATTTCCACGAGTTTATGACCGACGTTCACGAGCGCGTCCATGCTTTCCGTCAAGAGGAAAGAAACGGCACTGATCTCGATCCGATTCAGCAGACTGCGGCGGCGATCGCGGACGAAGCGTGGCTGCTTTGTTTCGACGAGTTTCATGTCGACGACATCACGGATGCGATGATCCTCGCACGGCTGTTCGAGCGGCTATTCGAGTTCGGCGTCGTAATGGTCGCGACATCGAATTTGCCTCCGCGCGATCTCTACAAGGACGGCCTCAACAGGGCATTGTTCGTGCCGTTCATCGCCATGCTCGAGCGGCATTGCGAGGTGGTTCGGCTCGAGGCGCGCGCCGATTTCCGTCTGGAGAAGCTGACCGGCCTGCCGGTCTGGCACGTGCCCGACGATGCCAAGGCCGACCGCGCGCTTGACGACGCCTGGCGGCGGCTGACCGGAGGAGAGGCGGCGAGCGCCCAGGACCTCATCGTCAAGGGCCACACGGTGCACGTGCCGAAAGCGGCGATGGGCGTCGCACGCTTTTCCTTTGCCGATCTCTGCGGGCAGCCCTTTGGCGCAGCCGACTATCTGCGCATCGCGCACGAGTTTCACACCGTCATTCTTGATCACATCCCGGTCCTTGATTTCGACCGGCGCAACGAGGCCAAGCGGTTCATCATCCTGATCGACACGCTTTACGATCATGCCGTGAAGCTGATCGCGTCGGCGCAGGCGGAGCCGACCGCGCTCTATCGTGCCGACACCGGCTATGAGGCGAGCGAATTCAAGCGCACGGCCTCGCGCCTGATCGAGATGCGTTCGCAGTCCTATCTCGGATTGCCGCACGGGCTGCGGGTCCCCGGCCAGGAATCAACAGCCGGCATTGTGGAGACGTGAGGTCCAATCAACAGCCGGGATTGTGGGATCTGACGTCTCCGATCAACCGGCCCGGCATGCCGCGAAATGTGATCTCCCCAATCAACAGGCATGCTGGGAACGCGATGTCTCCAGTCAACACCTGGCAATACTGTGAAACGCGACGCCTCCGGTTCGCGGCTGCTTCCCAAAAGGGACCTTTACATCCCGGCCCGGTCCTGCTGGTATAATGTATTACAGGACTGGCCTGAGCGCTCGCTCCGCGCCTTGTCGCCCTGAAATGAACGGGATACGCAGTGTTGCGCCGCAATACCGCGGCACAAACGCTAGTCGAGAGTTTCCTCAATGGCTCGTAAAAAGATCGCGTTGATCGGCGCAGGGCAGATCGGCGGCACGCTCGCTCACCTGATCGGCCTCAAGCAGCTTGGCGACGTCGTGCTGTTTGATGTCGCGGAAGGCATCCCGCAGGGCAAGGCCCTCGACATCGCAGAATCCTCCCCCGTCAACGACTTCGACGCCAAGTTTACCGGCACCAATTCCTATGAGGCGATCGACGGTGCCGACGTCTGCATCGTCACCGCCGGCGTTCCGCGCAAGCCTGGCATGAGCCGCGACGACCTGCTCGGCATCAATCTCAAGGTGATGGAGCAGGTCGGCTCCGGCATCAAGAAATACGCGCCGAATGCGTTCGTGATCTGCATCACCAATCCGCTCGATGCGATGGTGTGGGCGCTGCAGAAATACTGCGGACTGCCGCAGCAGAAGGTCATCGGCATGGCCGGCGTGCTCGACTCGGCGCGCTTCCGCTATTTCCTCGCCGACGAGTTCAACGTCTCGGTCGAGGACGTCACCGCCTTCGTGCTCGGCGGCCACGGCGACGCGATGGTGCCGCTGACGCGCTATTCGGCGGTCGCCGGCATTCCGGTGCCGGACCTCGTCAAGATGGGCTGGACCACGCAGGCGCGCGTCGACGAGATCGTCAAGCGCACCGCGAACGGCGGCGGCGAGATCGTCGCGCTGCTGAAGACCGGCTCGGCGTTCTATGCGCCGGCGGCCTCGGCGATCGCGATGGCGGAGAGCTACCTGCTCGACAAGAAGCGCGTGCTGCCGTGCGCGGCCTGGCTCAACGGCGAATACGGCGTCAAGGATTTGTATGTCGGCGTGCCGGTGGTGATCGGCGCCAAAGGCGTCGAACGCGTCGTCGAGATTTCGCTCAACGGTTCAGAGCGCGACGCCTTCGAGAAGTCGGCGCAGGCGGTGCAGGGCCTGGTCGAAGCCTGCAAGAAGATCGCGCCGAACCTGGCTTGAGTTCACGGCCGCGGCAGCGCGGCCGTTTCTGGTCATAAGGGGGAGAAGCCGGCAGAGGGTGGGACGCGGACATGAATATCCATGAGTACCAGGCGTAGGGCGTGCTGAAGAAATTCGGCGTGCCGGTGCCGCGCGGCGTTCCCGCCATGTCGGTCGACGAGGCGGTCAAGGGTGCACAGCAGCTCGGCGGTCCGGTCTGGGTGGTGAAGGCCCAGATTCACGCCGGCGGCCGTGGCAAGGCCGGCGGCGTCAAGGTCGTCAGGTCGGTCGACGACGTGAAGAAGGAGGCGACCCGGCTGCTCGGCTCCATCCTGGTGACGCACCAGACCGGCCCCAAGGGCAAGCAGGTCAACCGCCTCTATGTCGAGGAAGGCTCGGCGATCGACCGCGAGTTCTACCTGTCGATGCTGCTCGATCGCGAAACCTCGCGGGTCGCGATCGTGGTCTCGACCGCAGGCGGCATGGACATCGAGCAGGTCGCGCACGATACGCCGGAGAAAATCGCCACCATCCAGGTCGATCCGGTCGCCAATATCTGCCCGCATCACGTTCGCTCGGTGTCGAAGGTGCTCGGGCTCGACGCCGATCTCCAGAAACAGATGAGCCCGCTGCTCACCGGCCTCTACAAGGCCTTCGTCGAAGCCGACATGAGCCTGCTCGAGATCAATCCTCTCGTTGTCACGAAAGACAAAAAGCTGATCTGCCTCGACGCCAAGGTGAGCTTCGACGACAACGCGCTGTTCCTGCACCCGGATATCGT
>CAZNTY010000258.1:0-5455 GCA_964576085.1 uncultured Undibacter sp.
CCGGCCTGCGCGCGTCGGCCGGCGGCGTCGATGCGCTGAAGCAGGATATCGCGCGCACCCAGACGCAAATCGACGCCGTACATGGCACGCTCGAGCAACTGCTCGACCGCCTCGCCACGATCGAACAGGGTCTTCTCGGCAGGGCCTTGCACGCCGCGGAAACAACGCAGGCTCCGGCCCATTTGCCGCCGGTCAGCCGGCTCGCCGTGCGCGCCGTGCCGGAGCCGCCGGCGCCGGAGCCGCAGCCTGTTGCCGAGCAGCGCGCGCCCGAGCCGCCGCCCCCACCCCCCGCGCCGTCGCCGCCGACGCCACAGCCAGCCGCCGTCACTCCACCGCCCGCCGAGCCGGCGAAGCGGCCAATGCCGCGCGCCAGGACCCTGCCGATCGACCCCAATCTGCCGCCCGATCAGCCGCTCGAGCCGGGCTCCGGTCCGCCCCGCGTGCGGCCCGACCCGGCGGCCCGCATCGCTGCCTCCGAAGCCGCCCTCGGCAATGCCGGGCCGACGGGCACCGAGACCTCGCAAGGCAAGTCGGGCTTCATCGCAGCCGCGCGGCGCGCCGCGCAGGCGGCGATGAAGGATAAGGTGGAGCGTCCGCCCGCCGCCTCGTCGCTGCAGGAGGTACTCGACCTCACGAACGATTCGGCTCCCAAGCGGCTCAGCAAGCGAATCAAGTCGCTGTTCATTGCGGCGAGCGTAATCGCCATCGTGATCGGCGGTTTTCAGATCGCGTCGAACCAATTCGGCCTGTTCCAGTCGGGCGACGACGGCAAACCAGCGCAGATGGCCGCACAGACCCCGTCGGCCAGCGACGACGGCAATGCCGACGACACTGACGATGTCGCCAATACTGGGAGCACGCCGTCGGCACCGGCGACACCGGCCGCACCTGCCACGCCGCAGATGCCGGGCATGATTCCGCAGGCCTCGCCATTCGGCTTCATCACGTCGCAAACGCCGACGCTACCCTCGCTTGCCCCTTCGCCAGGCACGGCATCGACAGGTGACGTGACCGGCTCGCTCTCACCATCGCCACGCTCCGCCACCAACATGCCCGCGCCGTCGGTCGCGGCGCCGCAGAGCATGCCGGGCGAGGACATTCCGATCGCGCTCGGCAGCGCGAATTTGCGCAATGCCGCGCAAAGAGGCGACGCCGCCGCGGCCTACGAAGTCGCCGCGCGCTTCGCCGAGGGCCGCGGCGTGGCCGTCAATGCCGGCGAGGCCGCCCGCTGGTTCGAGCGCGCCGCCCAGGCAGGCCTCGCGCCGGCGCAATTCCGCCTCGGCAGTCTTTATGAAAAAGGCCAGGGGGTGAAAAAGAACATCGAAAAAGCACGGCAGAACTACCTGGCGGCGGCGGCCCAGGGCAATGCCAAGGCGATGCATAACCTGGCGGTGCTCTATGCCGAGGGGGTCGCCGGCAAGCCTGATTTCACGACCGCCGTGCAGTGGTTCCAGAAAGCGGCCGCCTATGGCATCGCCGACAGCCAGTACAACCTCGCGGTGCTTTACGCACGCGGCCTTGGCACCGAGAAAAATCTCGGGGAATCCTACAAATGGTTCGCGCTCGCCGCCGCTCAAGGCGACAAGGAAGCCGCCAAGAAACGTGACGAGGTCGCGACACAGATCGACACCAAGGCGCTCGCGGCAGCAAAGCAGGCCGTAAAGGCGTGGACCGCCGAACCGCAGCCAGCCGCGGCCGTCACCGTGCCGCAGCCGGCGGGCGGCTGGGACGCGGCCTCTCCCGCTATCTCGCAACCCCCGCCGAAGGCCCGCGCCGCGACATCGGTCAAAGTTGGGCGGCGCTGAGCCGCACCATGACGAATCCGGAATTGCCGGGTAAAAGCCTTGATCCGTCGTCTCGCGGGGCATGCGACGCGCGTCTCCCAGGATAACGGAGCTTTGCCGCTTTCCCGCGGAGACTTGATTGCAGATCTACCTTCCGATCGCCGATCTGCCCGTGAGCATCTTCCTGGTGCTCGGCATGGGGCTGGCGGTCGGCTTCATCTCCGGCATGTTCGGAATCGGCGGCGGCTTCCTGATGACGCCGCTGCTGATCTTCATCGGCGTGCCGCCGGCGGTGTCGGTCGCCAGCGTGACGAGCCATATCGCCGCCTCCTCGTTCTCCGGCGCGATCTCTTACTGGCGCAAGCGCGCGATCGACATCGCGCTCGCGCTGATGCTGCTGGGCGGCGGCATCGTTGGCACCGCGGTCGGCGTTTGGTTGTTCACCAGGCTGCGCGCGCTCGACCAACTCGATCTGGTGATCGGCCTCTCCTACGTGACGCTGCTAAGCGTCGTGGGCGGACTGATGATCTACGAAGCCGCGCGCGCCATCGCCCGCGAGCGGCATGGCCTGCCGCCGATGCTGCGGCGGCCCGGCAGCCACGCCTGGTTCCACGGCCTGCCATTCAAGATCCGCTTCAAACGCTCGAAGATCTATGTCTCCGCCATTCCGGTGTGGAGCATCGGCTTCATCATCGGCTTCATCGGCGCGATCATGGGCATCGGCGGCGGCTTCCTGCTGGTGCCGATGCTGATCTATCTGCTGCGCGTGCCGACTGCGACGGTGATCGGCACCTCGATGGTTCTCACGCTCGTCACGATGGCCTCGGCGACGGTGATGCATGCCGCAACCAACCACCAGGTCGATGCGGTGCTCGCCTTCATCCTCATGGTCGGCGGCGTGATCGGCGCCACCTTCGGCGCGCGCACTGGCCAGCGCATGCGCGGCGAGCGGCTGCGCCTGCTGCTGGGTCTGCTCGTGCTCGCGGTCGGCCTGCGCTTTGCTTACTCACTGATCGTGGAGCCGGATGACCTGTTCTCGATCCGCGCGATCGGAGCCGACCTATGAAGCCGCTCGCCGCAGCCTTCGTCCTGATGGCGTGCTGCGGCTTCGACGCGGGCATGGCCAAGGCTGAAAAAGTGGTCGCATCGCTGTCCAATCATCGCGTCGCCATTACCTCGAGTTTCACTGGACAGGATCTTGTTCTGTTCGGCGCGATCGAGCCCGAAACAGCCCGACAACCGCTGCACGACACCTACGACGTCGTCGTCACCGTAACCGGACCGCGACAGAGCTACCGCACCCGCCGCAAGTCGCGCATGCTGGGCATCTGGGTCAACGTCGACTCGCGCCGCTTCATCGACGTGCCGTCCTATCTGGCGGTGCTGGCCAACCGGCCGTTTACGCATCTCACAACCGCGGAGACGCTGCGGCGCGAGCAGATCGGCCTCGACAACTATCTGCTGATGCAGCGCGTTGGCGCGGATTTCGCCGACACCGTGCACAGTGATCCCTTCCGGGCGGCATTCGTGCGGCTGGAGAACGAGGCCGGGCTCTATAACGAAAGCACGACGGCCGTGACCTTCATCACCCCGACCGTGTTTCGTGCCGCAATCCCGCTGCCCGCGCAGGTTCCGACCGGAACCTACCTGATCGACGTCCGGCTTTTTAGCGGCGGCGACCTGGTGGGTCGCACGGCGACGTCACTCGAGATCATCAAGGCTGGCTTCGAGGAATACATCGTCGAAGCCGCGCGCGACCACGGGCTGCTCTATGGGCTGGCAACAACGATGCTTGCGCTGTTGACTGGCTGGATCGCCAGCGTGGTGCTGCGGCGGGATTAATCCGGCATGCAGTGCCGCGCCGGAAAGGCGTAGAGCCGTTCGTCGCCGAGCATGTGCGCGGTGAATGCGAGCGTGCCGAAGACATCCGCAAACGCGGCGTCCCGGATATTGAGACCGCCGGCATAGGCGCCAAAGGCCGGCATCACCATGCGCAATCCGTCGACTGCGAAGCAGCGGCGGCTGACGGCGCGGCCGCGATGCGACACTCGCGCCACCGGATGCAGATGGCCGACGATCTCACCCTCACCGCCCGATGGGATGTGCCGGAACGTCAGGGAGCCGATCGCCAGCGCGCCGCCGAACGACCCGCCGATGTTGCGCGCCGGCTCGGGATCGTGGTTGCCGGTGATCCAGATCCAATCACGATGGCTTTGCAGCGCGCGCAGCTGGGTGCGGTCGGCATCGGCCAGGCGGTCCGGCCCGCCGCCATCGTGGAAGCTGTCGCCGAGCGCGATCACGCAGCGCGGCGCATAGCGCGCGATCAGCATGGCGAGGCGCGCCAGCGTTGCTGCGGTGTCGTAGGGCGGCAGCAGCACGCCGCGCCGCGCGAAGCTCGAGCCCTTTTCGAGGTGCAGGTCGGCGACGACCAGCGCCCTCTCGGCGGGCCAATACAGTGCTCCAGCGGGATCGGCGACCAGCGCCGTCTCTCCGACAACGATGTCGCCATCGGGCGGTACTGTAATTTGTGCCAGACTGCTCACGTCATCGCTTCCCTGATCAGTTCGTCCGCCGCCTCCGCGAGCAGCGCATCCGACGCCTCGCCATAGACCGTCTCGCGGCCAATCTCGAGCAGCACGGGAACGGACAGCGGCGAGACATGCTCCAGCGCCTTATGGACGATTCGCCCCCTGATGCGCGAGAGCATCTCGCCGAGCCGCTTGATATCGAGCAGGCCCGTCGCGGCGTCGGCCCGCGCCGCACGCAGCAGCAGATGGTCCGGCTGGTGCTTGCGCAGCACGTCATAGACCAGATCGGTCGAGATCGTGAGCTGTCGGCGGGTCTTTTCCTCGCCAGGAAACCGGCGCTCGATCAGCCCGGCGATGATGGCGCAGGTGCGGAAGGTACGCTTCATCAGCGCTGATTCGGCGAGCCAGGCTTCGAGATCGTCGCCGAGCATGTCCTGGTCGAACAACTGCGCAAGCGACAGCTCGCCGCGCGCAACGCGAAGTTGCAGATCGCCGACGCCCCACACCGCCAGCGCATATTCGTTGGCAACGAAGCCGAGCGGCTTCATTCCCGCCCGTTCCAGCCGGCGCGTGAGCAGCATGCCGAGGGTCTGGTGCGCGAGCCGGCCCTCGAATGGATAGCAGACGAGATAATGTTTGGCGGCACGCGAGAATGTCTCGACCAGCAGGTCGCCGGCCGGCGGCAGCATCGACTTCCATTCCTGCACCTCGAGCCACTCGCGCACCTGCTCCGGCAGCGCGCGCCATTCGCCGCGATCGGCTAGGATCGCGCGCACCCGCACGGCGAGATAGGTCGACAGCGGGAACTTGCCGCCCTCGTAGGCCGGCACTTTCGGATCGGTCGCCGTCGAGCGCGAGACATAGACCTCGTTTTCCACGAGCGTCTCGTATTTCAGAATCTCGCCGGCGAACACGAAAGTGTCGCCGGGCGTCAGTGTCTCGATGAAGTATTCCTCGACCTCGCCAAGCAGCCGGCCGCCGCGCGGCATGTGCTGGCCGCTGCGGCCCCGCAAGTCGGCTATAGCCGACTTGGGAAAGTTAAGTGTCTTTCGCACCAGGCGAACCATCAGCAATTAGGCCTCGACGATGGTGCCGACAATGAGCCGGTAGCGCGGCGCGATACGCGGATTCGAGATGCGCCAG
>CAZNTY010000259.1:0-7294 GCA_964576085.1 uncultured Undibacter sp.
TGAACCCTCGCCCCGCCAGCCAACCCGTCAGACTGAAAATCGTTCGGCGTTGAATTTAATCCAAAGCCCGGCAGACCATCAATGCTCCATTTTCACGGAAAAATTCACGTCATTGTGGCTCCCATTACCGCCGATTTGGAGTAAGAGAACGCCTCGTCGGGCGACAGTCGAACGCCGGATTCCGGCAGGAAACATTGGGATCATCGATGTCCAGAGTTGGGCAGGGCGCGCTGGCCCTGATGGGCCTGTTCGCGGTTTGGTCGTTGCAGCTGGCGGCAGCCCAGGGTGCCACCGAGCAGAACAATTACGAGGCCGGAAAAACGCCGGCGCAGATGTTCGCCACCGATTGCGCCATCTGCCATAAGAGTCCGGCCGGCCTGTCCAAGGCGCCGGGCCTGTTCGGCCTGGAGAGCTTCCTGCGCGAGCACTACACCGCCAGCAAAGAAGCGGCGGCGACGATTGCCGCCTACATCAAGTCCATCGACGCGGCCCAGCCGCCGGCGCAAGCCGCCAGCAAGCGACGCAAGACCGAGCCGCGCGGGACATCGGCCGACAAGGCTGCCAAATCCGCCGAGCCCAAATCTGCGGCACCGAAGGCGGTCGACAGCAAGCCGGCCGAACCCCCGACCACCTCGGCGACGCCGGCGGCGAAGCCCGCCGATGCGGGATCGCCGGCCAACGCGTCGTCCAGTTCGCCGTCGAAATCCGACTGAAGCGGCTTACTCGGCTTCGGCCTTCTTCTTTTTGCCGCGGGCGGGTTTGTCCTCCTCGGCAGGGGAGGCCGTTGCATTCTCGGCCGGCGCTTCCTCTGCCGCGCCCGCTGCGGCCTCGGGCTCGAACATCGCTGCAGCCGCTTTCTTGGCCTCCTCGGCGGCGGTTTCCTCGTCGGTCTGCTCGCGGCGCACGGTGACGTCTTCGCCGCGGGCGAGCCGTTCCGCTTCATCGGCGTTGCGCGCGACATTGACGATCACCGTCACCTCGACCTCGGGATGCAGCGCGACCGGGACCTTGTATTGGCCGATATTCTTGATCGGCGCGTTCAGCACGATCTGCGAGCGCGTCACCTCGATGCCGTCGGCCTCGATCATGCCGGCGATGTCGCGCGGCGAGACCGAGCCGAACAGTTGTCCGGTTTCCGACGCCTGCCGTAGCGCCACAAGCACCTTGCCCTCGAGCTTCGCCGCCACGGCGCTGGCGTCGCCCTTGAGCGCCTGGTTCTTGGCTTCCAGTTCGGCCCGCATCGATTCGAAACGGGCGCGGTTGTCCTTGGTGGCGCGCAGGGCCTTGCCTTTCGGCAGCAGGAAATTGCGCGCAAAGCCGTCCTTCACGCGCACCACATCGCCCATCTGGCCGAGGCGGCCGATCCGTTCCAGCAGAATGACGTCCATGATCTATCTCCGTTCAAGCGTTGAATTGAAAAGTCACGAGGCCGGCGGTCCGCGCCTTCGTGCCGTGCGTAGCCGCAAGCCGAAGATCGCGTCGGCGACGCCGAGCGCGGACAGGCCGAGGATCGGCCAGCCGAGAATCATCACGCTGCCGTAGGCGGCGCCCAGCATCATCGGGCGGCCTTTCACGCCCCGCGTGAGGGCGTGCAGCACGGCGAAACCGATGATGCCGTAGGCGATCAGCAGGCTCGCCGCGGCCACGGTCGCGAGGATGCCGACGAGCCCGCCGGCGAATGCCAGGACGACGATGGCGGCCAGCGCCGCGAGCGTGGCCTTGGGAAAGGTCATCGCCGACAGGTCGGGCCAGGGCCGCCGCAGACGGTCGGAGAATTTCACGATCCGGCCGGCGAGCCAGAGATTGAGCGCGTTGGTGATCGTCGCCAGCACGGCGCCGGCGGGCGGGATCACGACGACCAGAAAATCGATCAGCGCCGCCTGCGCGGACTTTGCGGCGGCATCGGATGGGTCGGGCTTGAACTGGATGATCTGTTCCAGCCCGCGGCGCAATTCGCTGCGGAATCCGTCGAAATCCGTGCCGAGATTGAGCACGCCGATACCGACCACCAGCGTGGCGAAGCCGGCACACCACAGCACTAGGCGGCCGGGCGGGTACCATTCAAGCGCTCCGTTGCCGCTCGCGGTCGCGGGGCGCGCCAGCATCGCGAGATAGCCGAGCCACCAGGCCGGCACGCCGGTGCCGGCGAGGAAGGCGAGAAAGAACACGCTGCCGAACACGGCGGCGAGCGTCGTCGCCCCGCCGATCGCGGCAAGCGCGGCGGCCCAATGACTCCAGCCGAGCGCGGCGATCAGAATCGGCAGCGGCGCCACATAGAACAGGAAAATCGACAGCAGCGAGCCGGACGCGACCGACGCGAACAGCAGCGCGGATGCCGCGCCTGCTCCGAGGCCGATGAGTGCGATCTGTGCCATCACGAGCTGTCCCGCTCCTTTCCGAGCGGTTAGAGACGGGCTGCCGTCCCAACCATCGGTCCGCGGGCGACCCCGCAGACCTCGTCAGTTTATCCGGCGCGCAATCTTATCCAAAAACCGGTACCCGCTTTTCGGGATTGTGCGCTACTTGATCACGTAAGGCAGCAGGCCGAGAAAGCGCGCACGCTTGATTGCCTGCGCCAGCTCGCGCTGTTTCTTCGCCGACACCGCGGTGATCCGACTCGGCACGATCTTGCCGCGCTCCGAGACGTAGCGTTGCAGCAGCTTCACGTCCTTGTAGTCGATCTTCGGTGCATTAGCGCCTGAGAACGGACAGGTTTTGCGCCGGCGGAAGAAGGGACGGCGCGAACCGCCCTGTGATGAGAAGGCCATGACCTATTCCTCCACCGCCGGTGCTTCGGCTTCGGCATCCTCGCCGTCCTCGCGCGCGCGGCGCGGCCGCTCGTCGCGGAAGCGTCCACCTCGTTCGTCGCGATCGCGATCGGACTTGCGCATCATGGCCGAGGGACCTTCCTCGAGCTCGTCAACGCGGATCGTCAGGTAACGCAGCACATCCTCATTGAGCCGTTCCTGGCGCTCGATCTCGCTGATCGCGGCCGGGGGCGCATCGAGGTTGAAAAGCGTCATGTGCGCTTTCCGGTTCTTGCGAATGCGGTAGGTGAGGGACTTGACGCCCCAATACTCGGTCTTGGCGACCTTGCCGCCGAGCTGCGCCACGACAGCGGAGAGCTGGTTCGACAATTCTTCGACCTGCTGCGCGCTCAGGTCCTGGCGCGCCAGATAGACGTGTTCGTACAATGGCATCGATGGCCTTTCCTGGTTCCCTTTGCCGATGATCCTGGCGCCAAGCCCCTCGAGCCCTTCGGGAAAGGCTCGAATGCTCTGAAGGCGGGAACACGGGACGTCGGGCCGGAGGCCCTGCCGCTCTCATAACGAAAACAGCCGTCCGTTCAGCTCCCAGCCGGGATCAACGGAGCGCGCGGGTTATTGCCCGAAACGGCTTAAAAAGCAAGCTGGGGTCGCAGCGTCAGGCCGCCTCGGGGCCGGCCTTTTTTGCGATGTTGGCCTTGGTATTGAGGCGGTCGGCGAGCTTGACTGCGAGATCGACGCCTTCCTTGATCATGCGCGCGTGCTCAGGGTCATTGCCGCTGCTCTTGCGCATGTCGTTGAGTTTCTCCAGCAGCCGGTCGAGATGATTGGCGTAAAATCGCTGACGGAATTCCGGGTCCCGCCGCGCGCGCTCAAGATCGTCCTCGGTTACCAGCTCACTCATCGGTACGCTCTCACAGACCAGACAGAGTGCCGCAAGAACCTTGTCGCTTGGTTACTGTCCGCACGCCAACTTGACAGGCTTCCAAACGCGGTGTTTTTCCGCCCTTAAACGATAAAAAAGGATCGGAAATGGGGGTTGCATTCGTATTTCCCGGCCAGGGCAGCCAGGCGGTCGGCATGGGCAAGGCATTGGCCGATGCGTTCGCGCCGGCGCGCGCCGTATTCGAGGAAGTAGACACCGCCCTTGGCGAGAAGCTGAGCACGATCATCTTCGAAGGACCGGCCGACACCCTGACGCTCACTGAAAACGCGCAGCCGGCCCTCATGGCAGTGTCGCTTGCCGCGATGCGCGCGCTTGAAAGCGAAGCGGGCGTCGATCTCAAGCGTGACGCGCAATTCGTGGCCGGCCATTCGCTTGGTGAATATTCGGCGCTGGCGGCCGCTGGCGCCTTCAGCATCGGCGACGCCGCCCGGCTGCTGCGCACGCGCGGCCGCGCGATGCAGAAAGCGGTTCCGGTCGGAACCGGGGCGATGGCGGCTTTGCTTGGCCTCGATTTCGATCAGGTGACGCAGGTTGCGCTGGAAGCCGCGCAGAACGGCGTCTGCCAGGCCGCCAACGACAACGGCGCCGGACAGGTCGTCGTCTCCGGCGACAAGGCTGCCGTCGAGCGTGCGGTTGAACTTGCCAAGGCCAAGGGCGCCAAGCGCGCGATGATGCTGACAGTGTCCGCGCCCTTTCATTGCGCGCTGATGCAGCCGGCCGCCGACGTGATGGCGCAGGCGCTCGGTCAGGTGAAGGTGCGCCCGCCGGTTGTTCCGGTGGTCTCCAATGTTAAGGTGAAGCCGCTGACGGATCCGACCGAAATCATCGGCGCGCTGGTCGCGCAGGTGACCGGCACCGTGCGCTGGCGTGAGTCGGTTGAGTTCATGGCGAATGCCGGCGCGACCACGTTTTACGAAGTCGGCGCCGGCAAAGTGCTGAGCGGATTGATCAAGCGGATTGCCGCCAGCGCCATGACGAAAACCGTCGGCACGCCGGACGACGTTGTCGCATTCAAAGCCGGCTACGCATGATCCTGAAACGGCGAAAGCGGTTTCCGGAAAAAGCCTGCTCTCGGGCTCGACCCGAGGGATCATGCGCCAGCAAAACGCTGGCGGGCACAGCGATTCAATCGAAACGGATAGTGCTTTAGGAGCGCGCGATGTTCGACCTCACTGGCAAGACGGCGCTGGTTACCGGCGCGAGCGGCGGCATCGGTGGCGCGATCGCCCGCGCGCTGCATCGGCAGGGCGCGACGGTGGCGATTTCCGGCACGCGCCGCGATGCGCTCGATCAGGTTGCGGCCGCGCTTGGAGAACGTGTCCATGTCCTGCCCGCCAATCTGGCCGACAAGGACGACGTGGAGAAGCTTGTCCCCGCCGCCGAGGAAAAAATGGAGAAACTCGACATTCTCGTCGCCAACGCGGGCATCACCAGGGACAATCTGTTTGTCCAGCTTCGGGACGAGGACTGGGACCAGGTCATCGCCATCAATCTCACAGCGACGTTCCGTCTGGCGCGCGCGGCGGTCAAAGGCATGATGCGCCGCCGGTTCGGCCGGGTGATCGGCATCACCTCGATCGTTGGTGTCACCGGAAATCCGGGGCAGGGCAACTACACCGCCGCCAAGGCAGGCATCATCGGCATGATCAAGACGCTGGGGGCCGAATATGCCAAGCGCGGGGTAACGGCAAATTGCATTGCACCCGGGTTTATTGCGACGCCGATGACCGACAAGCTGAACGAGAAGCAGCGCGAGGCGATCCTCGCCAAGGTTCCGGCCGCCCGGCTTGGCCAGCCGGACGATATTGCTGCGGCCGCGGTCTATCTCGCATCGGATGAGGCCGCCTACGTCACGGGGCAGACGCTGCATGTCAACGGCGGCATGGCAATGATTTGACCGCGCGATCTGGCGGAAAATACACGGGCTTTGGATGGAACGGGCGGTGGTGTTGCGATGCTGGATTGAAGTATGGTAACCGAACTTCGGCCCGGCTGGGGCGGCCCGATCGCGCATGTTCGAACAAAAGGAACACCGCAGTCGGCGTGCGTCTCGCCACCGTCACCACGACGAGGCCGGAACCGCGATGGCCGTGATCGTTTGACCGACGCGGTCCAATCACAACGCACGAGGTTGGAACGATGAGTGACATTGGCGAGCGGGTTAAGAAGATCGTCGTGGAGCACCTGGGGGTCGAGCCTGAAAAGGTGACCGAGGGGGCCAGTTTCATCGACGATCTGGGCGCCGACAGCCTCGATACCGTAGAACTCGTCATGGCGTTCGAGGAGGAATTCGGCTGCGAAATTCCCGATGATGCCGCCGAGACCATTCTGACCGTCGGTGACGCGGTCAAATTTCTTGAAAAGAACGCAAAAAGCTGAACGCGACTATCCGCGGCTCCTGAAAGCGCCTGTGCTTGTGCAAGCTATGCCCGGTGCCGCGGTGCATAGGGGCAGTGGTCGTTGCCCCGGAGCCCGCCTATGAATCGTGTCGTCGTGACCGGGATGGGAATGGTGACGCCGCTTGCCTGCGGCGTCGAGGACACGTGGCGACGGCTGGTCAAGGGCCAGAGCGGCATCCGCAGGATCGAGCATTTCAACGTCGACGATCTGCCATGCAAGATCGCCGGCCGGATTCCGCGCGGCGACGGCAGCGACGGCAGTTTCAACGCCGACCAGTGGATGACGCCGCAGGAGCAGCGCAAGGTCGACGATTTCATCATCTTCGCGATGTGCGCCGCGCGCCAGGCGCTCGATGACGCCGGCTGGAAGCCGGAGAGCTACGACGACCAGATCAAGACCGGCGTGCTGATCGGCTCCGGCATCGGCGGCATCGAGGGCATCGCCTCGACCGCCATCACGCTGCACGAGCGCGGTCCGCGGCGGGTGTCGCCGTTCTTCATCCCCGGCCGCATCATCAATCTCGCGTCGGGCTACGTGTCGATCGAATTCGGCCTCAAGGGGCCCAACCACGCCGTCGTCACCGCCTGCTCGACCGGCGCACACGCGATCGGCGACGCGGCGCGCATGATCGCGCTCGGCGACGCCGAGGTTATGCTGGCCGGCGGCGCGGAGTCGCCGGTCAATCGCATCTCGCTTGCCGGATTCTCGGCACTGCGCGCGCTCTCGACCGGATTCAACGACCGGCCGGAGCGCGCGTCGCGGCCGTACGACAAAGACCGGGACGGCTTCGTGATGGGCGAGGGCGCCGGTGTCGTCGTCCTGGAATCACTCGAACATGCGAAGGCGCGCGGTGCAAAAATTCATGCCGAGATCATCGGCTACGGACTCTCCGGCGACGCCTACCACATCACCGCGCCGGCGCCGGACGGCGACGGTGCGCTGCGCTGCATGACGATGGCGATCAAGCGCGCCGGCATCTCCGCCGGCGATCTCGACTACATCAACGCGCATGGCACCTCGACGCCGATGGGTGACGAGATCGAGCTCGGCGCGGTGCAGCGCCTGATCGGCAACGACGCCGGCCGTGTCTCGATGTCGTCGACCAAGTCCTGCATCGGCCATCTGCTCGGCGCGGCGGGCGCGGTCGAAGCGATCTTTTCGATCCTTGCGATCCGCGACAATG
>CAZNTY010000260.1:0-5946 GCA_964576085.1 uncultured Undibacter sp.
GCCTGTTCGGCAAGTATGCCGCCATCCAGGACGCCCAGATCTTCGTCGTCCAACCTCCTTCGGTGCAGGGCATCGGCAATGCGGGCGGCTTCCGCATGATGATCGAGGATCGCGCCGGCCGCGGCCCGGCGGCGCTGCAGGCGGTCGTCTACGCGATGATGGGGCGGGCGGCGCAAACCCCTGGATTGCAGCAGGTATTCTCGCTGTTCGAGAATTCGACGCCGCAGCTTTATCTCGACATCGACCGCACCAAGGCGGAGCTGCTCGGCGTCAACGTCCAGGACGTGTTCGCGGCGTTGCAGATCTATCTCGGCTCCTCCTATGTCAACGACTTCAACCTGTTCGGGCGCACGTTCCGCGTCGTTGCTCAGGCCGATGATCGCTACCGGATGAATCGCGAGGACGTCCTGAAAATCCGCGTCCGCAACAACCAAGGCGAGACGGTGCCGCTCGGCTCCTTCACCACCGTGCGCGATATTTCCGGCCCCTATCGTGTGCCCCGCTACAATCTCTATCCGGCGGCCGAGCTCGACGGCAATGCGGCGCCCGGTTACTCGCAAGGGCAGGCGATCGAGATCATGGAGAAGCTCGCGGCCCAGACGCTGCCCGAGGGCTTCGGCTACGAATGGACCACGCTGGCGTTTCAGCAGATCCGCGCCGGCAATACGGCGATGTTCGCCTTCGTGCTCGCGGTTGTCTTCGTGTTCCTGGTGCTGGCGGCGCAGTTCGAGAGCCTGACGCTGCCGCTTGCCGTCATCATGATCGTGCCGATGTGTCTGGTCGCGTCGATCATCGGCGTCGTCGTGCGGCATTTCGACAACAACATCCTCACCCAGGTCGGCTTCGTGGTGCTGATCGCGCTCGCCGCCAAGAATGCGATTCAGATCGTCGAGTTTGCCAAGCAGCAGGAGGACCAGGGTAAGGACCGCTTCGACGCCGCGGTCGAGGCCGCGCGCCTGCGCTTCCGGCCGATCCTGATGACGTCGCTTGCCTTCATTTTCGGTGTCACACCGCTGGTGTGGGCGGTCGGCGCCGGCGCCGAGCTGCGCCAGACTCTCGGCACCGCGGTGTTTTCCGGTATGATCGGCGTGACGGCATTCGGCCTCATCTTCACGCCGGTGTTCTATGTCGTTTCGCGCTGGGTCGCGCAACGCTTCGAACGGCGTGAGGCGGGACACGGTCGGGCAAGGACGCACTCTCATCATGGCGGCTAATCCGAAATTCGGTGTCGGGCAGGCGGTCAGGCGCCAGGAGGATGATCCGCTGCTGCGCGGCGCCGGTCATTACGTGGCCGATCACATGCCGGAGGGGACGCTGCACGCCGTCGTCGTGCGCTCGCCCCATGCGCACGCGCGCTTCACCATCGCCGATCTCGAGCGGGTGCGCGCCATGCCGGGCCTACGACTGGTGCTCACCGCTGCGGATGTCGCCGATCTCGGCAGCCTGCCGACGCCGGGTGTCATCAGCCCCGACATCGTGGTGCCGCCGTACCGTATCCTCGAAGGCGAGGAGGTGCGCTATGTCGGCGATGCCGTCGCCTTCGTGGTCGCCGATACGCTGGCCGCGGCAAAGGACGCCGCTGAGGCGATGGCGATCGACTGGCAGCCGCTGCCGCATGTGATCGGCGCAGAGAGCGCGCTCGCGCCGGGCGCGGCGCTGGTGTGGCCGGATCGGCCGGGCAATCTCGCCTTCGAGACCACGCTGGGGGACGAAAAGACCACCCGCGACGTCTTTGCCAGGGCCGCGCATACCATTTCAGTGAAGGTCGTCAATCAGCGGGTCGTGAGCAACTACCTCGACACCCGCGGGGTGATCGCCGAATACGACGGCGACCGCATCACGCTCACGCTCGGCAGCCAGGGCAGCCACATCATCCGCGACATCGTCGGCGGCGATATCCTCAAGCTGCCGCCAGAGAAGCTGCGGGTTATCACGCCGGACGTGGGCGGCGGGTTTGGCACCAAGCTGTGTCCCTACCGCGAATATGCGCTCGCAGCCGTTGCGGCGCGCAAGCTGAGGCAACCGGTGCGCTGGATCGGCGAGCGCATCGAGCATTTCCTGAGCGACAGCCACGGCCGCGATAACATCACCACCGCGACAATGGCGCTCGACGACAAGGGAAGGTTCCTCGCGCTCGATATCGACATCGTCGCGGACATGGGGGCGTATCTGTCGTGCTACGCGCCGTATATCCCGTGGCTTGGCGCCGGCATGGCGACCGGCGTCTACGACATCCCGGTTGCGTTTGTCCGGCTGCGCGCCGCCTATACCAACACGGTGCCGGTCGATGCCTATCGCGGCGCGGGCCGTCCCGAAGCGGCCTACGTGATCGAGCGGCTGGTCGACGCGGTCGCGCACGAGCTTGGCATCGCGCCGGATTCGCTGCGGCGGCGCAACTTCATCAAGCCGAAGGCGATGCCCTACACGACGCCGACCGGCAAGATTTACGATTCCGGCGATTTTGCCGCCCATTTGTCGCGTGCACAGGAGTTGATCGGCTGGGACGGCTTCAAGAAACGCGCGGCCGCATCGCGCAAGCGCGGCCGGCTGCGTGGCATCGGCATCTCCACCTACATCGAGGCCTGCGGCAACATGGGCCCCGAAACCGCGACCGTGACGCTCGACGACAACGGCGGCGTCACCGTCCTGATCGGCTCGCAATCGACCGGGCAGGGCCACGCCACAGCCTATGCGCAGCTCGTCGCCGAGCAGCTCGGCCTGCCGCCGGAGCGCGTGCGCATGGTGCAGGGCGACACCGACAAGATCGCAACTGGTGGCGGCACCGGCGGCTCGAGCTCGATCCCGTGCGGCGGCGCCTCGCTCGAGAAGGCGGTCGGCAAGCTCGCCAAGCAGATCAAGCAGCTTGCCGCCGATGCGCTCGAGGCCTCCTCCGAGGATCTGGAAATAGATGCCGGCACTGTGCGCGTCGCCGGCACTGATCGCGTGATCTCGTTTGCCGATCTCGCCGCCAAGGCAGGCCCCGAGCAGCGGACTGCCGCCGATGTCTGGACCCCGGATCAGCCGACCTATCCGAACGGCACCCACATTGCCGAGGTCGAGATCGACGAGGCGACCGGCCATGTCGAGATCGTCGGTTATGTGATCGTCGACGACTTCGGCATGACGCTCAACCCGCTGCTGCTCGCCGGGCAGGTGCACGGCGGCAGCGTGCAGGGCATCGGACAGGCGCTGATGGAGAACACCGCCTACGATCCCGCCAGCGGCCAGCTGCTGAGCGCGAGCCTGATGGACTACGCGCTGCCGCGCGCCTCCGATGCGCCGCCGTTCGCCTTCGAGACGTCGAACGTGCCGTGCAAGACCAATCCCCTGGGCGTCAAGGGCGCGGGCGAGGCCGGCGCCATCGGTTCATGTCCGGCGGTCATCAATGCAGTTCTCGATGCGCTCTGGCGCGCCGGCTACCCGGTCCGCGCGCTCGACATGCCGGCCACGCCGCAGAAGGTGTGGGCGGCGATGGAGGACGGACGAAGGCGGGTCATAGCGGAATAGCCGCTCAGGCGCGGTGTTGTGTCGTCACGGGAATGGAGACGTTCGATGAGGCATTCGACATTCGTGATTGCGGCGCTCGGAGTTTCGTTGGCGGCGACGGCCGTGGTCGCGCAGTCTGATCCGATCGCGGCGCGCATGGCGCTGATGAAGGGCAACAGCGACAATGCGCGAGCCGTGGTCGCGATGATGCGCGGCAACGCGCCGTTCGATCCCGCCAAGGTCGACGCCGCGTTCGCGCAATGGGCCGAGACCGCGCAGAAGCTGCCCGGCCTGTTTCCACCCGATTCCAAGACCGGGCAAAAGACCCGCGCCGCGCCGAAGATCTGGGACACCAAGGCCGATTTCGACGCCAAGGCGGCTGAGTTCGGAAAGGTGGTGGCGGACAATCGCGACAAGGCCAGGGCATCGCTGGACGGCCTGAAGGTCGCCGTCGCGGCGGTCGGCAAATCCTGCGATAATTGTCACGAAGACTATCGCCTGCCGTCGCAGTAGCCGGTGAAGGGGCAGAGCGGTGTCGCTGCGGCGAATGCGGCGGCATCCTCTTTTGCCGTGCATCTGCAACGACGCCGCCGGGAGCCGTGAATGCTGCGCAAGCTGATTGTGCTGGCCTTTGCCGCAGCGATCCTCGGCATCGCCGCTTTGTGGGTGCTGACGATGCCGGCAACCGTGCCGGCGAGCGCGCTCGGCCCGCACACGCCCGATCTCGCCAATGGCCGCACCATGTTCCTTGCCGGCGGCTGCTCGTCCTGCCACGCATCCAAGCAGGAGCCGACCAGGCTCGCCGGCGGCCTTGCGCTGCGCTCGCCGTTCGGGACGTTCTATGTTCCCAACATTTCGCCCGATCCGAAGGACGGCCTCGGCGGCTGGAGCGAGGCGCAGTTCGTCACCGCGATGACCGAAGGCACCTCGCCGGCGGGTGCGCACCTGTTCCCGGCTTTCCCCTATACCTCGTACCGGCACATGACGTTCGGCGATCTTCGCGACCTGTTCGCCTATCTCAAGACGCTGCCGGCGGTGTCGGGCAGGGTGCGCGATCATGACCTGTCGTTCCCGTTCAATGTGCGGCGGCTGGTCGGCCTGTGGAAGCTGCTGTTTCTCGACGGCGGCGCGTTTGAGCCTGATCCGTCGAAGTCAGCGCGGTGGAATCGGGGCGCCTACCTCGTCAACGGGCCGGCGCACTGCGCCGAGTGCCATAGTCCGCGCAACGCGCTCGGCGCCATCATCGCCGCTCGACGCTTTGCCGGCGGGCCCAGCCCGGACGGGCAGGGCGGCGTTCCGAACATCACGCAGGCCAAGCTGGGAAGCTGGTCCATTGACGATATCGCCACGGCCCTGGAGGACGGCACCACGCCGGATGCCGACCGTGTCGGCGGGTCGATGATCGAGGTCGTGCGCAATATCTCGCAACTGAGCAAGGACGACCGGCTGGCCATCGCCGACTACATCAAGTCGCTGCCGCCGCGCTGATCGGCCGCTTCCGATGCATGCCTTGTAGGCGTCCTGGCCGCTGTTCACGGCGCCGCGAACATGTAAAAACCGTTCGCCGCTCCTGCCGGGCGGCCCGGGCAACATCTTTCCAAGCGGCATGAATCTCTTCAAGGCGATCGGCCTCAAACTCGTTTCGGCCTTGCTCTTTGCGGTGATGTCGGCCCTGGTGCGGCTGCTGGGCGAAGTTGCGCCGGTCGGGGAGACAGTGTTCTTCCGCGGTCTGTTCGCGGTTCCGACCGTGCTCGTCATCTATGCCTGGCGCGGCGAGGTCATGACGGCGATCTATACCCGGCAGCCGTTCGGGCAATTTCTGCGCGGCCTCATCAGCGCCGTCGGCATGTTCGCGAACTTCTCCGCGCTGGCCCGCATTCCGCTCGCGGACGTCACAGCGATCGGCTTCGCTTCTCCGCTGATCACGGTTGCGCTTGCCGCCACCATCCTCAAGGAACGCGTGCGCATCTTTCGGTGGTCGGCCGTGATCGTCGGCTTTGTCGGCGTCATCGTGATGCTGCTTCCCCATCTCGATATCGGCCGTTACGCGGCGGTCGCGACCGCGACGACAACCATCGGCTCGCTGCTCGCGCTGGCGTCGGCCTTTACCAATGCCGCCGCTATCATCCAGACCCGGCTGCTGGTGCGCAGCGAACGGACGGCATCGATCGTGTTCTATTTCTCGCTGTTCTGCGCCGTCGCCGGCGCGGCGGCATTGCCGTTCGGGTGGCACACGCCCAATCTCATCGAATTTCTCGAGCTGAGCGCGCTCGGCATCCTCGGCGGTCTCGGCCACATCCTGCTCACCGAAAGCTACCGCCATGCCAGCGCGTCGGTGATCGCGCCATTCGACTATTCCGCGATGCTATGGGCGCTGATCCTGGGCTACTGGATATTCGGCGAGGTGCCAGGCACGCTGGTCCTGGTCGGCGCCGGTATCGTTGTCCTCGCCGGACTGTT
>CAZNTY010000261.1:0-5475 GCA_964576085.1 uncultured Undibacter sp.
GGCGCGACCGGCGCCACCGCAGCCGGGAAAAATTCCGCCTGCGGCAGCAGTGACAGCGAGTTCGTGACGCGCAGCGGAATGACGGCAGGAGCGGCCGCCGCGACCGGCGGCGCTTCGGCCCCGGCTTCGTCCGCCGACGACGCTTCGTTTGACGTTTCAGCCGCCACTTGGGCGGGCTCAGCCTCCGGCGTCACGGTGGCGCCGTCGGGCGAAGGGGCAATTTGGGATGACACTTCCTTTGCCGCTTCGGTAACCGGCTCGGCCGGTTTGGGCTTGCGGTCCATGCGGTAGCCGAGCGAACGCAGGATCGAGGCGAAGTCCTCCCCCGAGGCGCCGGTCAGCGACGTCATCGCGCCCGTAACGGTGAAGCCGCGCCCGTCGAACGCGCCTGGCGGCTTCGGGCCATTCATACCTTCGCGCCAAGCCAGCGCGGGACGGATCAGGTCGGCAAGCCGCTCGAGAATATCAACCCGCACCGCGCGATCACCCGCCACCCGGTAGCCCGCCGTGCGATAGAGCGCCTTCGGCGTCTCGGGATCGACCGGGATCGAGGTGCGGCCGCTGGCGGCGAGATGCAGGAGATCGGTAAGACCCTTCGCCTGCGGACTCTCGTGCTTGAGGGCCCAGAGCTGGGTCGCCAGCGCGCGGGGCGCCGGCTTGAGCAGTAGCGGCAGATAAATGTGATAAGCGCCGAAACGCACGCCGTACTTGCGCAAGGTCGCACGCGCCGGCTGATCGAGCCCCTTCACCTCCTCGGAGACGCGCTGGCGCTCCAGCACGCCGAGCGCCTCGACGAGCTGAAACGCGACGCCGCGCGCCATGCCGGTGATGTCATCGGCGGCGGAGAGCGAGAACAACGGCGCCAGCAGCCTCTCGATATAGGTCTTCAGCCACAGGTCGAGCCGCGTCTGCACCAGTTCGCGCGCCGGGCCGGTGAGATGATCGTCAGCCACGATGCGCAGCCGTGGCCGTAGCACCTCGTCGCCGGCGACGTGCTTGCCGACCACGTCGCCCTGCCAGCGCACCGCGCCGTCATTCGCCAGCACGATCTGTTCGTTCGGCGCCTGCGACAGCCGCGTGGCGCGGCTTTCGATCTCGCTCGCCAGCGCCTTCTGCGCGGCGGCGTTGAGCGCCTTGGCTTCCGAGCCGGCGGCCGAGGCATCCGGGGCAAACATGAAGCCGTCGAGGCGCCCGATCACATGGCCCTCGACTGTCACTTCGCCGGTCTTTCCGATGTCGGTTTCCAAAACGGTGTTCTCGCGCAGCCGCCGCATCAACACGCTGGTACGGCGGTCGATGAAGCGCTCCGACAGCCGCTCGTGCAGCGCATCCGACAGCTTGTCCTCGACCGCGCGCGTGACGCCCTGCCAGTGCTCGGGGTCGGCGAGCCAATCCGGCCGGTTGGCCGCGAAGGTCCAGGTGCGTACATGCGCGATCCGGTTCGAGAGAGTGTCTATGTCGCCATCGCTCCGGTCGGCATGAGCGACCTGACGAGCAAACCAATCGTCCGGGATATTACCCTCCCGCATCAGGAAACCATAGAGGGTCACCGCCAGTTCCGCATGGGTCGCAGGCGCGATCTTGCGGTAGTCAGGCACCTGGCAGACATCCCAGAGCCGCTCGATCGCCCGGCGGTCGCGCGCTATCGCCCTCACATCCTCGTCGCGCGAAGCATGGTCGAGCACCTGGATGTCCTCGGCGATCGGCGCACGGGTCAGGCCCGGTTGCTCCGGGACCATGGCGAGCGAGGCTTGCAGGGCGCCGATCGACGAGAAATCGAGGTCGGAATTGCGCCATTGCAGCATGCGGATCGGCTCGAACACGTGGCTTTCGAGCGCGCGAACGAGCTCGGGCTCAAACGGATCGCAGCGTCCTGTCGTGCCAAATGTACCGTCGCGGGTGGCGCGGCCGGCCCGCCCGGCGATCTGGGCGAGCTCGGCCGGCGTCAGCTTGCGGAACTGGTAACCGTCGAATTTACGGTCGGCGGCAAATGCAACATGATCGACGTCGAGATTGAGCCCCATGCCGATGGCGTCGGTGGCGACCAGGTAGTCGACGTCGCCGTTCTGATAGAGCGCGACCTGCGCGTTGCGCGTGCGCGGCGACAGCGCGCCGAGCACTACGGCCGCGCCGCCGCGCTGGCGGCGGATCAGCTCGGCGATGGCGTAAACCTCCTCCGCCGAGAACGCCACGATGGCGGAGCGGCGCGGCAGGCGCGTCAGCTTCTTCTCGCCGGCGTAAGTGAGCTGCGACAGCCGGGGGCGGCTGATGATATTGGCGCCCGGCAGCAGCTTCTCGACCATTGACCGCATCGTGGCGGCGCCGAGTACCAATGTCTCCTCGCGCGCGCGGGCATTGAGCATCCGGTCGGTGAAGACGTGACCGCGCTCGAAGTCCGCGCCGAGCTGCACCTCGTCGATCGCGAGGAACGCGACGTCGAGATCGCGCGGCATCGCCTCGACGGTGCAGACCCAATAGCGCGGGTTCTGCGGCTTGATCTTCTCCTCGCCGGTGATCAGCGCGACGGCCTCTTTGCCCGCCTTGTCGACGACCTTGTTGTAGACCTCGCGGGCCAGCAGCCGCAGCGGCAGGCCGATCATGCCCGACGAATGCGCAATCATCCGCTCGATGGCGAGATGGGTCTTGCCGGTGTTGGTCGGGCCGAGCACGGCGGTGACGCCGGCGCCGCGCGCCTGTTGGGCCGAAGGAGACTTGTAGGAGGTCATTACGCGTCCGACTGGCAGCGACGGGCGTGCCGCGGCCCTTTTCTGTATCACAATGCGACGACTCGCCAGGGCAAGGTCACGCCGCGGTTAAGCAATGGAACGAGTCTGGAACGAATCGCGCCCGAATCACTGACTCGGGCCGAGTTCAGATTCGTTCACGGCAATATCTGGCTGCCATCGTCCGCATCACCACTAGATCGAGTAGAGCGCCGCTCATCCGGTCGGATTTAAGCAGCAAATTCGTTAATTGCCAGCCAGAACGGCCGTCCCTTCATTGCGTCTTGGGAGCCTTGCTGACGCGCGCGACGGCGGAGGACGAGACGAACTGAGTCGCCTCGACCACGCCGAGACCGAACGGTGTGGTGATCTGCGCGCGGAACGGCACCATCACCCGGGTGCCGGCAATCGGCGCAAGCCAGACTTCGATGTCGCTCTTCTCGGACAGATATCTCACCGCCGGACGATTCGGGATAAAGCCGGCAACCGGTTCGAAAGCGACCGAACAGACCGTGACGGGCCCCGAATACCCTTTCTCGGCCTTCACGCGGTCCATGCGCTTGAAGGCCAGCTTGAGGTCGTAGCGCAGCTTGCCGTCGAAAACCGCAATCGTCCGCTCACAAGCCTCGGGGCCGCGAACGTCTCCATGGCCCGGCACCAGCACCAGCGACGCTGTCATCGGGTCAGTCACGCCTTGGCGCTGGGCCTCCGTGACCGGAATCCGCTTGGGATTGGGCTCCGGCACCGGATCGAGCTGAACGTCCTTCACCTGCCCGCCCGCCACGGTCATTCGTACTTCGTCGGCATGACGGCCCGCCTTGATGGTGGCCGAATAATTCGAGGCGACTGATCGGCCGCCGGCCAGCGTACCCTGCGCGGCGCCGGTGCCGCGCCCGCCGATGAAGACCTTGATGAGGCCGGTGGTCATGCCGCTGGCGGCGGCGGTGTAATGCGCCTCGCCGATATCGACCACCCAGCTGCCCTTGCCGATCGGGATGCCGGCGAGCGAGGCGGTGTACTGCGCCTCGAGCTTGCCCTGCGCCAGCGCCGGACCCGACCCCAGCGGCAGCACGACCAGCAGGCACTGCAGTATTCGGCGAAGCGTTGGCACGATGGCAAGTCCTTCCGGGCGACCGCCGTGACTATATCGAGGTCCGACCTTCGCAGACCGGATATCGTCCGTTCTCTACAGAGAATCCGGCCGGTCCGCGGCAATGTGCGGTTTTGTGCCGGAATGCGACGATTCTGTGGTGCGGGAGACCGGCTGGATGCGACCAAAATCGCCGGGATTTCCTGGCCGAAAGCCCGGGCTGGCGCGGCTTGACGGCTTGGCGGAGCTTCCCCTATACGTCCCCGTCCTCCCGACACCACTGCGCGACGCCTGACGCGGCGCGGAATTTTTGAGGGTTTCAAGATGTCGTTCCGTTGTGACCTGACAGGCAAGAAGGCTCAGGTCGGCCACAAGGTCAGTCACTCCAACATCAAGACCAAGCGCCGGTTCTTTCCCAACCTGCGCAACGTCACGCTGATCTCGGATACGCTGGGCCGTTCAGTGCGGGTTCGGGTATCCGCCAATGCACTGAAGACCGTCGATCATCGCGGCGGCCTCGACGCGTTCCTGCTTAAGGCCAAGGATGACGAGCTCGCGCCGAAGATGCTCGAATTGAAACGCGCGATCGTCAAGAAGAAAGCCAGCGCCTAATTCTCTAGCTTGTCATTCCGGGGCGCCGCGAAGCGGCGAACCCGGAATCCAGAGCCACACTATTAGTCTTCAGTTTTTAATCCTGGATTCCGGGCTCGCGGCTTCGTGCGCGCCCGGAATGACGGCTAATTTGCCACCACGAACTGCAGCAGCAGCGTGCGCTGGAACGGCAGGAAGTTGTCATCCGAGATCAGCGTGATGATCGTCCCGCCGCTCGCGCTGCGGTGGACGCCGATGCCTTCCATGTTGTCGATCTGGTAGCCGAAATCAGCCTCGATCAGCGTCTGGCCGTCGGCCACCGCACCGGGCTTGATGTCGGCAAGCGGCACGCGGCGGATGCGCATGCCCAGCCCGCCCAGCAGCGAAAAGCTCCGCTCGAGCAGCAGCAGGTCGTTCGGCGGACTGACGGCGCAATCGCTGACATCGAACTCGCCGCTGCGCCTGACGGAAAAGCGCGCCGTATCGCGGCCGTTGAGCAGGAAACCGCGGAAGTTGCCGGCCGCGTCGAGGCTGTGCTCGGTGACGACGATCAGTGAACCGGCCTGGGCGGAGCCCTTCGGCGCCACGGCGAGGCATTCGAGGCTCTTGTTATAAGTCAGACTCTTGAAATCGGGCGGCACCGGAATCGGCGCTCCGCGTGCTGCAAGACCATCGCGGGCATAATCAAAGCGCACGATCTTTTCGACGCGCTCCAGGCCGGCATACAGGATGCCGTCGTCTTCGGTGAGCGATTCGGCGTCGAACCAGCCGCGCGAGCTGAGCGTCCTGCCGTCCGCGCCGAGCATCGGCGCCATCTCGGCGTCGGCAACGCTGTCGGGTCGGCCGTCGCGATACAGGATACGGCCACGCAGCCAGTAGCCGCGGTCGGACGCCGCGATGAAATGACTGCCGTCACGGTCGACGTGGAGCGCGGAAAAGCCGCCGAAATTCTTGTAGCTCGAGCTGAGCACCAGCCCGCCGCGGAATTCAAGCGCGCCGAAGCGATCTTGCGCCATGTCGCGCGGATTGAAAGCCGCGATCGGCGCCGCCGTCACTTCGATGCGGACCGGC
>CAZNTY010000262.1:0-2751 GCA_964576085.1 uncultured Undibacter sp.
AGCGTGAAAGTCAGGCTGCGCCGCGCGGGTACGCGTCTCGCGAAAGATCTCCTGATTTGGGACAATGGGCGAAGCGTCTACTTCAAGGTCGAGACTAAGCGCGGAAGGCCACGTAAAGCCGCCTGACAGCCATGACCAGCAGGGCGTATCTCAAGCCGCCGTGGATGCAGCGCAACGGCCGCGCCACGGCTATTCCATGACCGGAACTGCAACGCTAAACCCGTGAGGGGCTCGGAGGGCACGAAATGGCGGATTGGCCAGTCTACGGACACATCACTGGCCCGATCGTGATGATCGGCTTCGGATCGATCGGCAAGGGCGTCTTGCCGCTGATCGAACGCCACTTCACCTTCGACAAGAGCCGTTTCGTCGTCATCGACCCGGAGGACAAGGACCGCGGCCTGCTCGATAGCCACGGCGTGCGCTTCGTCCACGAGGCGGTCACCCGCGTCAACTATCAGCATCTGCTCAGGCCGCTGCTCACCGACGGCGGCGGCCAGGGCTTCTGCGTCAACGTCTCGGTCGACACCTCATCGGTCGAGATCATGGAGCTGTGCAACGACCTCGGCGCCTTCTACATCGACACCGTCAACGAGCCGTGGAAGGGCTTCTATTTCGACCCGAAACTCGGCCCTGAGGCGCGCTCGAACTACGCCCTGCGCGAGGTGACGCTCGCCGCCAAGCGCAAGCGCAAGCCGGGTTCGACCACGGCGGTGTCGTGCTGCGGAGCCAATCCCGGCATGGTGTCGTGGTTCGTCAAGCAGGCCCTGGTCAATATCGCGGCCGATACCGGCCTGACCATCGACCCGCCGAAGACCCGCGAGGACTGGGGCCGGCTGGCGCAGAAGCTCGGCGTCAAGGGCATCCACATCGCCGAGCGCGACACCCAGCGCGCCAAAAGCCCAAAGCCGATGGGCGTGTTTGTCAACACGTGGTCGGTCGAAGGCTTCATCTCGGAAGGCCTGCAGCCGGCCGAGCTCGGCTGGGGAACGCACGAGGCCTGGATGCCGGAAAACGGCCACGAGCACAGGACCGGCTGCCAGGCGGCGATCTATCTGATGCAGCCCGGCGCCAATACCCGGGTGCGGTCCTGGACGCCGACCGCGCAGGCGCAATATGGCTTCCTCGTCACCCACAACGAGGCGATCTCGATCGCCGACTATTTCACCGTGCGCGACAACGGCAGCCTCGCCTACCGGCCGACCTGTCATTACGCCTACCACCCTTGCAACGACGCAGTGCTGTCGCTGCACGAGATGTTCGGCCAGGCCGGCAAGAAGCAAAGCGCCGTCCACATCCTGGACGAGAACGAGATCATCGACGGCATCGATGAGCTCGGCGTGCTGGTCTACGGCCACAAAAAGAATGCCTATTGGTACGGCTCCCAGCTCTCGATCGAGGAGGCGCGGCGGATCGCGCCCTATCAGAACGCAACCGGCCTGCAGGTGACGTCAGCCGTGCTGGCCGGCATGGTATGGGCGCTGGAGAACCCGAAGGCCGGCATCGTCGAGGCCGACGAGATGGACTTCCGGCGCTGCTTGGACGTGCAGAGGCCCTATCTCGGCCCGGTGGTCGGCGTCTATACCGACTGGACACCGCTCTCGAACCGCCCCGGCCTGTTCCCCGAGGACATCGACACCACCGACCCCTGGCAGTTCAAGAACGTGCTGGTCGCCTAGCTGCGGCCAGCAGCACCGCGGCGCCGACCAGCGCCGAAGCGAGCGAGCCGCCGAGCACGCCAACCTTCACGGCGTCCTGCATGGCCGGCGCGGTCGGGAACGCCAGCAGACCGATGAACAGGCTCATGGTGAAGCCGATCCCGCAGATTGCGCTGACGCCATAGAGCTGGGCCAACGATGCGCCGTCCGGCCGCGCGGCAAAGCCGCACCGGATCGTGAGCCAGGCGGCGCCGAACACCCCGAGCTGCTTGCCGAGGAACAGCCCGAGCGCGATACCCGCCGGCACCGGCGCGAGCAGCGCCGCCACGGTCGTGCCGGCGAAGGACACCCCGGCATTGGCGAGGCCGAACAGCGGTACGATGAGATACCCGACCCAGGGATGAACGGCATGCTCGAGTCGCCGCAGCGGGGAATCGGCATGGCCGCTGCTGCCGAGCGGAATCGTGAAGGCGAGCGCCACGCCGGCCAGCGTCGCATGCACGCCCGACTCGTGAACGAAGATCCAGAGCGCCACGCCACCCGCGAGATACGGCGGCAGCCGCGTCACGCCGAGCCAGTTCAACAGCGCCAGAAACGCCAGCGCGACGGCCGACAGGGCGAGCCAGAGGCCGGAGAGCGTGGCGGTATAGAACGCCGCAATGATGGCGACCGCGCCGAGGTCGTCGATGATGGCGAGTGCGGTCAGGAGCACCTTGAGCGACACGGGAACGCGGGGCCCGAGCAGCGCGAGCACCCCGAGTGAGAAGGCAATATCGGTCGCGCAGGGGATCGCCCAGCCGCGCAGGCCCGCGAGGTTGCCGAGATTGAGTCCGACATAGATCAGTGCCGGCACGGCCATGCCGCCGGCCGCGGCAACACCTGGCAGGACGCGCTGCGGCCAGGTCGCGAGCTGGCCTCCGGCGAACTCGCGTTTGATCTCGAGCCCGACCAGCAGGAAGAACACCGCCATCAGCGCGTCGTTGATCCAGTGCAGCACGCTGAGGCCCGCCAGCCTGGTCTCAAGCGCCGAGAAATAGAGCGCGGACAAGCCGGAATTTGCCAGCACCAGTGCGGCGGCCGCCGCGGCCATGAG
>CAZNTY010000263.1:0-10491 GCA_964576085.1 uncultured Undibacter sp.
GGCTTCCTTGCGCGCCAGCACCGTGAACGGCTCCGGGTGCACCGAATAGACCGCGCGCAGATCGGGGTCCGGCTTGCCCTTGAACTGGCCTTCGCCCTTCACCGCGTTGTACTGGATGTCGGATTGCGCGAGGCCGAACTCAAGCTCGCCCGACTTGATGGCATTGGCGTTAAACACCGAGCCGCCGGTCGATTCGACCGAGCAGCGGATTCCGGTCTTGGCGCGATCCTTGTTCATCAGGCGGCACACCGCGCCGCCGACCGCATAATAGACGCCGGTGACGCCGCCGGTTCCGATGGTGACGAACTTCTGCTGCGCGATCGCCGGCGCATTGAACGCCGTCAGCGCCAGCAGGCCGGCCGCGGCGAGGCCGATGGTTTTAGTCAGATGCTTCATGCTCTAGTCCCTCCACTTGTTTTTGGTCTCGATAAAATACCGCGAACATCGGTCCGGATTGCAGCCTGTCGCGGCGGCGACTGCAAGCCGGGAAATCATCTTGCCGTGGCGGCGTCGATCGCGTCTCCCAGTCGCTCGACCGCGGTGTCGATCGCAGGTCCGTCGATGATGAACGGCGGCGCCAGCAGCACATGGTCGCCGCGCACGCCGTCGGCGGTTCCCCCCATCGGATAGACCATCAGCCCGCGCGCCATCGCCTCCTGCTTGATGCGGGCGTGCACCTTGCGCGCCGGATCGAAGGGTTCCTTGGTTCCGCGGTCGGCCACGATCTCGACGCCCTGGAACAGGCCGCGGCCGCGCACGTCGCCGACGAACGGGTGATTGCCGAACCGCTCCTGGAGACGGCGCATCAGGTAGCCGCCCTGCTTGCGGACGTTGGCGAGCAGGTCGTCGCGCCGGATCACGCGCTGCACCGCGAGCGCGGCGGCGCAGGCCAGCGGGTGTCCTGTATAAGTGTGGCTGTGCGAGAAGGCGCCGGAGCCGTCCGCCAGCGCCTTGAACAGCTTGTCGTGAAGGAGCAGGGCGCCGATCGGCATGTAGCCGCCGCCCAGCCCCTTGGCGATCGCGATCATGTCGGGGACGACGCCGTCCTGCTCGCACGCATAGAGCGTGCCGGTGCGGCCCATGCCGCACATCACTTCGTCGAGGATCAGCAGGATGCCGTGGCGGTCGCAGATCTCGCGCACCCGCTTGAAATAGCCCGGCACCGGCGGCACCGCGCCGAGCGTCGCGCCGACCACGGTTTCTGCGATGAAAGCGATGACGTTCTCGCCGCCAAGCTCGCTGATCTTGGCTTCAAGTTCCTGTGCCAGCCGCTCGCCGTAGGCTTCCGGGGTCTCGCCGGCGCGTCGCTCGCGGTATTCGTAGACCGGCGAGACATGGTGGGTCTCGATCAGGAGCGGGGCGAACGGCTTGCGCTGACGCTCGCGGCCGCCGACCGCCAGCGCACCGGCGGTAATGCCGTGATAGCTCTGGCGCCGCGCGATCAGGTAGCGCCGCTGCGGCTGGCCGATCTCGACGAAATACTGCCGCGCCAGCTTGAGCGCGGCCTCGACCGCCTCCGAACCGCCGCTGACGTAGAAGACGTGGCCGAGACCTTTGGGCGCATGGGCGACGAGATCGTCGGCAAGGTCTTCCGCGGCCTGCGTGGTGAAGAAGCTGGTATGCGCGTATTCGAGCTGGTTGAGCTGCGCCCGCATCGCGGCGAGAATGTCGGGATGCGAATGGCCAAGGCACGACACCGCCGCGCCGCCGGAGAAATCGATGTAGTCCTTTCCGGTCTGGTCGCGGATGACGATGCCTTTGCCCGACACGGCGACCGGATAGTCATGCGCGATCGAGCGATGCAGAACGTGGGTCATTTCCGAGGATGTCCTTTTCTCGGCACCACGTAGGTGCCGAATGCTGCGAGCTGGTTTTCGCTGGCTTCGAGCGCGGCAAGCGCCGCCGGTCCGTGCCGGGCGGCGACAAGCGCCGCCAGACATTCGACCGCGGCAAAGGCCGGCGTCATGGTATGGAAGAAAGACGGCGTGTCCGTCCTCACAAGGATGACGTCGTCGGCCAATGCGGTCAGGGGCGACAACTCACTGTCGGTGATGGCAACGATGTAAGCGCCGCGCTCCTTTGCGTATTTCGCGGCGTCGACCGTGTGTCGCACGTATCGCCGCACCGAGACGGCGAGCAGGACGTCGCCCGATCCAATGCCGCGCAGCGCGTCGATCCCGGTCGCGCCGGAGCCGTCCACCAGCACGGAATTGGCTCCGAACAGCGAGCGGACGTAATGAAAAATGTAGGCGACGGAGAAGGCCGAGCGCATGCCGAGGCAGAACACGCGCTCGGCGCGCGCGATCGCATCGGCTGCCGCGGCAAACCGCTCGACGGCGGCCGGCGCGGATAAAGTCTGCAAGTGCTGCGACAGCGAGGCGAAGATGTCCTGCACCAGCGCGGCGTCGCCTTCGCGGTCGCGCCGCAACAGCAGTTCTTCGGCGCGGCCGCGGTAGCTGTCCGGCCGCCGGCGCACCGCGTCGGCATGGAGCTTGCGCACGGTGTCGTAGCCGGAGAGGCCGAGCCGCTGCGCAAGGCGGGTCATGGTCGCCGGGGTGACGCCGGCACGCTTCGCCTGCTCGCGCGTCGACAACAGGGCGACGTCGTCGGGATGGTCGATCACCCAGCGCGCCGCCTCCCGCAGTTGGGGCGAGAGCGCCTCGAAGTCCGCGCGCAGCCGGCCGTTGAACGAAGGCAGGTTCATGAGAAAAGTCTAATGGAATGTATCACACGTTTCAAAATTGAATTTTTGCTGTTTTTGTTTCATCTCAGATTCGATAAGAAAAAGAATGGGTTAAGCCACAGGCGGCATACCAGCGGTCATTCCGCGGACCATGAGCCATTGGGCAAAGCGGTGGGCGCGGAGACAGCCTGGGGTGAAGGAAGCCCAAGCCGGCCTTCTGCATGCTGCGCCGCCGCGCTGCGGCTGCATCGCGAGGACGGCCCACGCAGTCAGGAATGGCAGGCGCTTCGACGTGATCGGGTCGGCGGTAATGACCGGCGACGGATCAGGCCGCGTCGCGTTTCTCGCCGAGCAGTCCGGCTTCGATCAGCGCGACACGGATGCGCTCGACCTCGGCGCGCTCGAGCCTGACGAGCGGCGGGCGCACCACCGCGCGCGGCAGCTTGCCGAGCAGCACCAGCGCCTCCTTCATGCGGTTGTGCATGTCGACGAACGGGTCGGCGTAGAACACGCGCGCCGTCGGCGCGATGCGCTCGTTGAGACGCCTGGCCTCCGCGAGATCGTTCGCCTTGACGGCGCGGAACAGGCGCGCCTGCAGATCGGCGATGTCGCTGCCCGAGCCGGAGAGCAGCCCGTTGCAGCCGAGCACCAGCGAGGAGAACAGCCAGGCGCTGTGCGTGGTCAGCACGTTCACCGGCCGCGGCAGGTTCTGCAGCGTGCGGATGTGCCATTCGTGATGCGGCACCGTGTTGATCCAGTCCTTGATGGCGCGGATCGTCGGCACCTCCTCGACCAGCTTCAGCAGGATGTCCTTCGGATAGCCCTGCGTCGTCAGCGGATACTGGAACGCGATCAGCGGCAGGTCGGTGGCGTCGGCAATGCGCTTGAAATGCGCGATTGCCATCTGCGGCGACTGGCCGAGCGCGAACGGCGCCGGCGGGAACACCAGCAGCGCGGAGGCGCCGCCGGCCGTCGCCATCCGGGCGAGCCGCGCGGCCTCGAGGCTGCCATCGGCCCAGATGCCGTTGATGATCGGGTATTTGTCGCCGATCTCGTCTCCGGCGATGTCGAGCACGCGCTTCTGCTCGTCGAAGGAGCAGGAGCTCACCTCGGTCGAATGGGCGTTGATGGTGATGGCCGACAGGCCCTCGACCGCGGCGACGTCGCTGAGATGCCGGCGGAAGTTCGGCTCGTCGATCGACAGATCGGAGTCGAACGGCAGCAGCACCGCCGGGATCACGCCATGCGGGACATAGTCCTTGTGCCGGCCCATTTGCTTCTCCCTGCCATTTCGCGAAATTGCCGCGACGAAGAACACATTTTATCCCCTTCCCGGACGCCTCGACAACCGGCTGGCGGCCGACAGGGAATTTCGGCAAGGTGCGGACAAAGGGTTGGCGACAAAGGGTTGGCGACATGGCGACCAGGCGGCTCGGCATCATCATGAACGGCGTCACCGGCCGCATGGGCACCAACCAGCATCTGGTGCGCTCGATTCTGGCAATCCGCAAGGAAGGCGGCGCCACGCTGCCGAACGGCGACCGCGTGATGCCCGATCCGATCCTGGTCGGCCGCAATGCCGACAAGCTCGTCGCGCTGGCCCGCCAATACGGCATCGAGCGTTTCACCACCGATCTCGACAAGGCGCTCGATAACCCCGACGACGAAGTGTTTTTCGACGCCGCCAGCACCCAGCTCCGCCCCGACCTGCTGGCGCGCGCCATCAACAAGGGCAAGCACATCTATTGCGAGAAGCCGATCGCCGATACTTATGAGCGCGCCCTTGCGGCGGCGAAGCTCGCGCGCGCGAAAAGGGTCAAGAACGGCGTGGTGCAGGACAAATTGTTCCTGCCCGGCCTGCGCAAGATGAAGATGCTGCGCGATGCCGGCTTCTTTGGGCGGATGCTCGCGGTGCGCGGCGAGTTCGGCTACTGGGTGATCGAAGGCGACTGGGGCCCCGCGCCGCAGCGGCCGAGCTGGAATTACCGCAAGGCCGACGGCGGCGGCATCATCCTCGACATGCTGTGCCACTGGCGCTACGTGCTGGACAATGTGTTCGGCAAGGTGGAGGCGGTAAGCTGCCTCGGCGCGACCCACATTCCCAAACGCGTCGATGAGAACGGCAAGACTTATGATGCCGACGCCGACGACGCCGCCTATGCCACGTTCCAGCTTGAAGGCGGCGTGGTCGCGCACATCAACTCGTCCTGGTGCGTGCGGGTGCGGCGCGACGACCTGGTGACGTTCCAGGTGGATGGTGTGCTCGGCTCTGCCGTCTGCGGTCTGACCAAATGCTGGTCGCAGTCGCGCGTGAATATGCCGCGGCCGATCTGGAATCCCGACGTGCCGCAGACCATGAACTTTTTTGCACAATGGGACGAGGTGCCGGATACCATCACCTACGACAACGGCTTCAAGATCCAGTGGGAGGATTTCATCCGCCATGTGGTCGCCGATGCGCCGTGGCGCCATGACCTGCTGGAGGGCGTCAAGGGCGTGCAGCTCGCGGAGCTCGGCCTGAAGAGCTGGTCCGAGCGGCGCTGGATCGACGTGCCCGAGGTCAGGATTTAGGAGGGCGACATGGCGACGATTTCACTGCCGACCACCGACCGAAAGATCGAACGTTACACGACGGGGGAGCCGATCGTGATCCCGCGGGGCAAAGATCAAGCCTCGCCGCCTCAATTCAACCGGGTCGCCTACGCCGCCGCGCACGTCGTCGCCGATCCGCTGGCCGATATCGACCCGTGGCTCGACACCGCGGTCGACTGGGACAAGACCATCGCCTTCCGCCATTATCTTTGGGACCTCGGCCTCGGCGTTGCCGAGGCGATGGATACCGCGCAGCGCGGCGGCGGGCTGGACTGGCCGGCCGCGAAGGAGCTGATCCGCCGCGCGCTCGAGGCCGCGAAATCGCGCCCCGGCGTGAAGATCTGCTGCGGCGTCGGCACTGATCATCTCCCGGCCGCGGCCGGCGTCGGCATCGACGACATCATCCGCGCCTACGAGGAGCAGATCGAGGCCGTCGAGGCGATGGGCGGCCGGCTGGTACTGATGGCGAGCCGTGCGCTCGCCGCGGCGGCGAAAAGCCCGGACGACTATGTGCGCGTCTATGGCCGTATCCTGCGTCAGGTGCGGGAACCGGTCATCATCCATTGGCTCGGCGAGATGTTCGATCCGGCGCTCGCGGGCTACTGGGGTGCGGGCGACCACAAGGCCGCGATGGAGAACTGCCTCGGCATCATCACCGAGCACGCCGCCAGAATCGACGGCGTAAAGATATCGCTGCTGTCCAAGGATAAAGAGATCGAGATGCGCCGCGCGCTGCCAGACGGCGTGCGCATGTACACCGGCGACGACTTCAATTATGCCGAGCTGATCGCCGGCGACGACGAGGGCTATTCCGACGCGCTGCTCGGCATCTTCGATGCCATCGCACCCGCGGCGTCGGCCGGTCTCGCGCGGCTCGCCGGCGGCGACCTGCAAGGCTTCCACGGCATCATGGAGCCCACGGTGCCGCTGTCGCGTCACATCTTCAAGGCGCCGACCCGGTTCTACAAGACCGGCGTCGTCTTCCTCGCCTGGCTCAACGGCCTGCAGGATCATTTCGTCATGGTCGGCGGACAGCAGAGCGCCCGCTCGCTCCTCCATTTTGCCGAGCTGTTCCGGCTCGCCGATAAGGCGCGCGTCCTGCACGATCCCGATCTCGCAGCGGCCAGGATGTCGCGCCTGCTCGCGATGCACGGCCTGATGTCGCCATGACGGTCGCCGGACTTTCGCTCAATCTCGCGACCGTGCGCGAGCAATGGAGCGTGATCGAAGCGGCCGAGGCCTGTGCGCGCTTCGGCGTCCCTGCGATTGATCCGTGGCGCGATCAGGTCGCCAAGGTCGGCTTGTCGGACGCGGTCAAGGCGGTGAAGGACAATGGCCTGAAGGTTTCGGGCTATTGCCGCGGTGGCATGTTTCCCGCGGCGACGGCTGCCGGACGCCAGGCGGCGATCGATGACAACAAGCGCGCCATCGACGAGGCCGCCGCGCTCGGCGCGCAATGTCTGGTGCTGGTTGTCGGCGGCCTGCCGGACGGCTCACGCGATCTCGGCGCGGCGCGGCAAATGGTTGCCGATGGTCTCGCCGCCATTCTGCCGCATGCGCGGGCCAATGGCGTGCCGCTCGCAATCGAGCCGCTGCATCCGATGTATGCCGGCGATCGCGCCTGCGTGAACACGCTCGGTCATGCGCTCGATCTTTGCGATGCGCTTGGCGACGGAACCGGCGTCGCCATCGACGTCTACCATGTGTGGTGGGATCCAGATCTCGCCGCGCAGGTCGCGCGGGCCGGAACCGGCAAGCGCATCCTCGCCTATCACGTCTGCGACTGGCTGGTTCCCACCCGCGACCTCCTGCTCGACCGCGGCATGATGGGGGATGGCGTGATCGACTTGCCGTATATCCGCGGTCTGGTCGAGCAGGCCGGCTATCGCGGCTTCGTCGAGGTCGAGATTTTCTCGGCGGCTAACTGGTGGAAGCGGCCCGGCGAGGAGGTGCTGCGCACCGCTATCGATCGCTACAAGAGCGCCTCCTAGACTTCGCCCACCCTGCGCATATTTTGCCCATTCCACAGGACAAATCCGGCTAGGCGTCGGATTTGTTTCAGTATAGGCTTTTCACAATAATAAAAACCAACGTGTTCACAGGGAGGACTAAATGAAATCCAGACTCACGCGTCGAAGCGTCTTGAAGACCGCCGCCCTTGCATCGACCGCGGCGTTTGCCGCGCCGTACGTGCGCGGCGCTTACGCCGCCGGCAAGCTCACGCTCGGCTGCTGGGATCATTGGGTGCCGGGCGCCAACAACACGCTCACCAAGAACTGCAACGAGTGGGGCGAGAAGAACAAGGTCGAGGTGCATATCGACTACATCACTTCGCAGGGCGAGAAGGATAAGCTGACCGCCGCGGCTGAAGCGCAGGCCGGCACCGGCCACGACATCATGTCGCATCGCGACTGGAACATCCGCATCCATCAGGCGATGCTCGAGCCGCTCGACGATGTGATCGACGCGCTGATCAAAAAGTACGGGCCGATCAGCCCGGTCGCCGAATATCTCGCCAAGTCGAAAGGCGTGTGGCTCGGCGTGCCGACGGCCGTCGGCAGCCAAGTGAAGCCGTGCCAGTCGCGCATCGATCTGTTCAAGCAACATGTCGGCATCGACCTGCAGGACATGTTCCCGGCCGATGAATCGAAATACGACAAGGCCAAGACCGACAAGTGGACATGGGACACTTTCGTCGATGCGGGACAGAAGCTGCACAAGGCAGGCTTCTCGTACGGCCTGCCGCTCGGTCAGACATCGGATGCCGTGGATTGGGTCGGCGCGCTGTTCAACTCCTATGGCGTGGTGTTTGTCGACGCCAAGGACAATATCAAGATCAACTCCGACGAGACCCGGCAGGCGATGGAAATCGCCCGCAAGCTCGTGGAGGCGATGCCGCCCGATGTGTTCGCCTGGGACGATGCCGGCAACAACCGCTGGATCATCGCCGGCAAGGGCTCCAGCATCATGAACCCGCCGAGCTCATGGGCCGTCGCCAAGCGCGACAACCCGAAGGTCGCGGAACAACTCTGGCAGCATCCGATGCCGAAGGGGCCCAAGGGTCGCTTCGTCGGACAGCTGCCGCAGTTCTACGGGCTGTGGAAATTCTCCAAGAACAAGCAGGCCGCCAAGGACCTGCTGCTCCACATTTCGCAGAAGGAACAGATCGCCCAGCTCGTCGAGGCGTCGGTCGGCTACGACCTGCCGTCGTTCAAGAGCATGTATGATCTGCCGACCTGGAAGACCGTCGAGCCGCCGAAGGGCGTGGTGTACAGCTACCCGCCGCGTGGCGACGAGCAGACCTCGATGTTCGGGGCGCCCGCGCGCGCGGAAGTCGGCGCGCAGATGTACAACCAGGCGATCAACACGGTGATGATCTCGAAGTTCACGCAGGGCAAGGAGAAGCTCGACGACGTCATCAAGTGGGCGGAGAAAGAGCTCGAGGGCACGCTCCGCGCCTGAGGTCAAGCCACGTTGGAATGCCGCGTGCCGGCTCCCGGGGGCCGGCACGCGGAATCTCTGTGATCGACCAAACGGCAAGGACAGACCATGGCCGATACCGTTCAACCGTGGGGGGCATCCGTTCCGGGCGGCGACGTGGCGCGAACGCGCAAGAATGCCGTTCGCAAGTTCCTGTCGCGCCGCTCGAGCGTCGCGTTCTTCATGTGCCTGCCGCTGATCGCGGTGATCGGCGGGCTCGTCATCTATCCGGCGCTCTACTCGATCCACCTGTCGATGCTGAACAAGGCGCAGACCCGCTTCATCGGCCTGGCGAATTACTCGTTCCTGCTGTCGCGCGATACGTTCTGGATGGTGGTCCAGCAGTCAACCATCTTCGCGCTGACGGCGGTGTTCTTCAAGGCGCTGATCGGCCTCGTCACGGCGCACCTCGTCAACAATCTTCCCGACAAGGGCCAGCGCAAATGGCGCGGCATGCTGCTGGTGCCGTGGGTGATCCCGCTCGCCTTGTCGACGCTGGGCTGGTGGTGGATGTTCGACCCGACCAATTCGGCGTTCAACTACACGCTGCGGAGCCTGGGCTTCCAGGGCATCCCGTGGCTGAGCGACCCGTACTGGGCGCGCTTCTCCGTCATCCTGGTCAACGTCTGGTACGGCGCGCCGTTCTTCCTCATCATGTATCTGGCCGCGCTGAAGTCGGTGCCGGAGCAGCTCTACGAGGCGGCGGCGATCGACGGTGCCAATGCCTGGCAGAAATTCGTCCATGTCACGCTGCCGATGATGCGCAATATCATCGCGATCACCGTCCTGTTCTCGCTGATCGTGACCTTCGCCAACTTCGACATCGTGCAGATCATGACCGCGGGCGGCCCGCGCAACATGACCCATATGTTCGCGACCTACGCCTTCCTGCTCGGCATCCGGTCCGGCGACCTGCCGCTCGGCGCCGCGACCTCGCTGTTCATGTTCCCGATCCTGGCGGTCGCGGCCGTGTTCATTCTGCGCGGCGTGCGCAAGCGCGGGAGGGAGATCGGATGACGACGGCGACTGTCACAGGGACGTCCGTTCCCCTCACGCGCGGCCGTTCGAGCCTCAAGCGCAGCCGGCGTTGGGCGCTCTACACGTCCTATTTCTTCCTGATCCTGTTCGCGATCTTCTTCCTGTTGCCGCCGTATTACATGATCGTGACGGCGTTCAAGAGCGATGCGGAGATGGCGCGGATGTCGACCAGCCCGTGGATCATCGCCGACGGCGTGACGCTCGACCAGTTCCGGATTCTGCTCAACAACACCGACTTCCTGATCTTCTTCAAGAACACCGTGATCGTCACGGTGCTGGTCGTCGCCATCACGATGGTCATCAGCGTGCTGGCGGCGTTCGCGCTCGGGCGCATGAAGTTCTGGGGCTCGAGCATGCTGGCGACCGGCATCTTCCTCACCTACCTCGTGCCGGACACGCTTTTGTTCATTCCGATGTTCCAGATCGTCAAGTCGGTGGGGCTGCTCAATTCCTACTGGGGGATGGTGCTGGTCTATCCGACGCTGACGTTGCCGTTCTGCACCTGGATCATGATCGGCTATTTCCAGTCGATCCCCAAGGAGCTCGACGAGGCGGCACTGATCGACGGCGCCGGCCACATGCAGATGCTGTTCAAGATCTTCATCCCGGTGGCGCTGCCCGGCATCATCGCGGCGATGATCTTCGCCTTCACCGTGTCATGGGCGGCCTTCGTCTATCCGATGGCGTTCCTGTATTCG
>CAZNTY010000264.1:0-11712 GCA_964576085.1 uncultured Undibacter sp.
CTGGCGGTCAAGGACGGCAAGATCGTCGTCACCAAGACACCGAACGGCGAGAACCCGCTGGTCCATGGCGCCAAGCCGATCCTCGGCTGCGACGTCTGGGAACACTCCTATTACATCGACTATCGCAACCGCCGGCCGGACTATCTCAAGGCTTTCCTCGATCACCTGGTGAACTGGGATCACGTCGCCGAGATGTACGCGGCGGCGAGCAAGTAGCTGCAGACCAGGCTACGATTCCTTGCGCGCGGCACGATCGGCTCATGGGCCGACCGTGCCGCGTTGTTTGTTCTGGCATTCGATCTCGCCGTCGCGCTGCTGACCTTCCGTGACTACGGGCTCGGCTGGGACGATTACACCCATTCGCAATACGGCGACCTGCTGCTCTCGCTGTTCGGCAGCGGGTTCTCCGACCGCCGCGCCTTCTCCTTCGTCAACCTGTTCTATTACGGCGGCGGCTTCGACATGGCGGCGGGCCTCGCCGCGAAGATTTTGCCGTTCACGCTGTTCGAGACGCGGCGGCTCGTCGGCGCGCTGGTCGGCATCGTCGGCCTTGCGGCGACCTGGCGGCTCGGCCGCCGGCTGGGCGGACCGACCGCCGGCCTGATCGCGCTCGTCCTGCTCGCAACCTGCCCGGTCTACGACGGGCATATGTACATGAACGCCAAGGACGCTCCATTCGCCACCGCGATGACCGTTCTGCTGCTCGCAGTGGTGCGCGCCTTCAATGAATATCCCGCGCCGTCACGGCGCACCGTCGCTTTCGTCGGTGTCGGCATCGGGCTGGCATTCGGTTCGCGCGTGCTGGCGGCTCTCGCGATCTTCAGCGCGGTGATCGCGATGATCACGATCGCGGCTGACGAGTTTCATCACCACCGGCGGGGCGCCTTCACGCGGCTCGCCCGCTTCATCTGGCTGATGCTGCCGGCGGTGCCGATCGGCTATCTGCTGATGGGGCTGCTGTGGCCATGGTCGGTCATGTCGCCGCTCAATCCGCTCCATGCCAGCGATTATTTCTCGGGATTCTTCGAGAAGCCGTGGCGCGAGCTTTATCAGGGACGGCTGATCTCGGTGCCCGACATGCCATCGAGCTATCTGCCACAGATGTTCGCGATCAAGCTGCCGGAAATCATGCTCGCGCTCGGACTGGCCGGCGGCGTCTTCACCCTTGCGGCCGGCCTCAGCGGCCGCCTGCCCGCCCGGCGCAGCGGCGCCCTGCTCTCGGTGGCCATGGCGGCGTTCTTCCCGATCCTGCTCGCGATGATCGCGCGGCCAGCGCTCTACAATGGCGTGCGTCATTTCCTGTTCGTGATCCCGCCGTTCGCCGTGCTCGGGGGCTTTGCCGGCGCGGCCACCTTGGAATGGGCGGCCGCACGCGGACGGGGTCTTGCTGCCGGCGTGGTGGCCTTGTTCCTCGTCGGGATCGCGCTGCCGGTCAGCGACATGATCCGGCTGCACCCCTTCCAGTATTCATTCTTCAACTGGGCGTCGGGCGGCGTGCGCATGGCGCACGATAAATACATGGTCGACTACTGGGGGCTGGCGTTCAAGCAGGCGGGCGAGGCGCTGCGCGCGACGCTCGACGCGCGCCACGAAAAGCCGCCGCCGGGCCGGCGCTGGATCGTGGAGATCTGCGGGCCGCAGCGGCCGGCCGAGGTCGCGCTCGGACCGGAGTTCGAGACCACCTGGGACCGCAGCATCGTCGACTTCGCGATGATGCTGGGCACGTTCTACTGCCGCGACGACATCCGCGCGCCGGTGCTGGTGGAGATCAGGCGCGAGGGCGAGCTCTATGCGCGCGTTTACGACCTGCGCGGGCAGCGCCGGCCGAATCTGCTGACCGAGCCGCCGCCCTAGACTAGCCGCCCAGGGTCAGCGCGCGCTCGGCCTCCGCGACGATGCGGCTGACGATGTCGCCGGCCGGAGTCACCTCATTGATGAGACCCGCCGCCTCGCCGACGAAAATTCCGGTGTTGTTCGCGTCGCCAGCCTCGCGCGCGCCGGTGTAGCGGCGGAATTCCCGCGCCCGCGTTTCAGCAACGGCAAGCTCGCCTTCACGATCGTGCCAGTCGTCGACGAAGCGGTTGCGCAGCGCACGTCCGGTGATCCGCGGCGGCCATTGGTAGCTGCGCACGATGTCGAGCGCGCGCGTCTTGACGGTGGCGTCGCCGTCGGCGCGCAGGATCGCGTCCTGCAGCGCCGGCGCCAGCAGCGCCTCGGGGCTCGCCAGGAAGCGCGAGCCTACCAGCACGCCCTCGGCGCCGAGCATCAGCGCGGCGGCGAGGCCGCGACCGTCGGCGATGCCGCCGGCCGCGACCAGCAAGGTCTCCGGTGCGTGCTTGGCGAGATAGTCGGCAACCTCCGGCACCAATGTGAAGGTCGAGCGGATTTCGGCATGGCCGCCGGCCTCCCCGCCCTGCGCGACGATGATGTCGGCGCCGACATCGACCGCCTCGCGGGCACTCGCCATCGATTGCACCTGACAGATGAGCTGCGCGCCGCCGGCCTTGATCGCCGCCGCGAACGGCGCCGGCGAATCGAACGATAGCATCACCGCCGCGGGGGCATGGGCCAGCACGAGGTCGAGCAGCCGCGGCTCCTTGGCGAGCGACCAGGTGATGAAGCCGCAGCCGACCCGGGCATTGCCCGCGGCCTTGAACTCGCGCTCGAGCCATTCGGCATCGCCGTAGCCGCCGCCGATCAGGCCGAGCCCGCCGGCCGCGGTGACGGCCGCCGCCAGCCGCCCGCCGGCGACAAAGCCCATCGGCGCCGAGAGGATCGGATGGGCGATGCCGAGCCGGTCGGTGAGCCGCGTGCGTATCGGCATGGTTTTCCGTCGGGCGTGGTGGCGCTTTACAAGCGCCGCGATCTTCATTAGCGCGTGGCCGGCGAGGATTCCATGCCCTCATCCATCTCTGTTTTTGATGCCTACGGCACGCTGTTCGACGTGCGCGCCGCGATTGCGCGCTATCGCGACCGATGCGGCCCGGATGGCGAGCGCCTGTCGGAGATCTGGCGGACCAAGCAGCTCGAATACAGCTGGACGCTCACGCTCGCCGGCCGCTACGTCGACTTCTGGGAGCTGACGCAGCGCGCGCTCGATTTCGCGCTGGCGCGCACGCCCTCGGTCGACCGCAGCCTGCGGGAGCGGCTGCTCGAGGCTTATTTCAAGCTCGACGCGTTTCCGGATGCGCGCGCGGCGCTGCGCCGGCTCAAGCAGGGCGGGCAGCGCACCGCGATCCTGTCGAACGGCTCGCCGGCGATGCTGTCGGCGGCGGTGCAGGCGGCCGGCATCGGCGGCGATCTCGATGCCGTGCTCTCGGTCGATCGCTTGCGCATGTACAAGCCGCGCCCGGAGGTCTATGCGCTGGTGACCGATCATTTCAAATGCGCGCCGGCGGACGTCACATTCGTATCGTCGAACCGCTGGGACGTCATGGGGGCGACGACGTTCGGTTTCCGGGCCGCCTGGATCAATCGGAGCGGAATGCCCGAGGAATATGGCGCGACCGACACAATATTGAGCGATTTGTCGTCTTTGCCCTGACCCCGCATGCCATCGGTCATCTCGATCACCAACCTGTCGAAGACCTACGCTTCGGGGTTCCAGGCGCTCAAGCGCATCGATCTCGACATCCGCGACGGCGAGATCTTCGCGCTGCTCGGGCCGAACGGCGCCGGCAAGACCACGCTGATCGGCATCATCTGCGGCATCCTGCGGGCCTCGAGCGGCCGCATCACGGTCGGCGGCCACGACATCGTCGCCGACTACCGCGCCGCGCGCTCGTTGATCGGGCTGGTGCCGCAGGAGCTGCACACCGATGCATTCGAGACGGTGTGGGCGACGACGAATTTCAGCCGCGGCCTGTTCGGCAAGCCGCGCGACGACGCCCAGGTCGAGAAGGTGCTGCGCTCGCTGTCGCTGTGGGACCGCAAGGATTCCAAGATCATGACGCTGTCGGGCGGCATGAAGCGCCGCGTCATGATCGCCAAGGCGCTGGCGCACGAGCCGCGCGTGCTGTTCCTCGACGAGCCCACCGCCGGCGTCGACGTCGAGCTGCGCAAGGACATGTGGCAGGTGGTGCGCGAACTGCGCGCCTCCGGCGTCACCATCATCCTCACCACGCACTACATCGAGGAGGCCGAGGAGATGGCCGACCGGGTCGGCGTCATCAACAAGGGCGAGATCATCCTGGTCGACGAGAAGAACGAGCTGATGCGCAAGCTCGGCAGGAAGCGGCTGACGCTCGAGGTCCACGACCGGCTCGATGCCGTGCCGGCCGCGCTCGGCGCCTACAACCTGACGATCGGCGCCGGCGGCACAGAGCTGATCTACGACTATGACAGCCAGGCCGAGCGCAGCGGCGTGGCACAGTTGCTCGGCGAATTGTCGAATGCCGGCATCCGCATCCGCGACCTGCACACCACGCAGAGCTCGCTCGAGGACATCTTCGTCGACCTGGTGAGCGAACGATCATGAACTGGCGCGCGGTCCAGGCGATCTACGTGTTCGAGATGGCGCGCACCGGGCGCACCATCTGGCAGAGCATCGTGTCGCCCGTGCTCTCCACCTCGCTCTATTTCGTGGTGTTCGGCGCCGCCATCGGCTCGCGCATCACCGAGATCGAGGGCGTGAGCTACGGCGCCTTCATCGTGCCCGGGCTCATCATGCTGACGCTCTTGACCCAGAGCACGATGAATGCCTCCTTCGGCATCTATTTCCCGCGCTTCATCGGCACCATTTACGAAATCCTGTCGGCGCCGGTGTCGTTCCTGGAGATCGTGCTCGGCTATGTCGGGGCCGCCGCCTCGAAGTCGATCATTCTCGGCCTGATCATCCTCGCGACGTCGTGGCTGTTCGTGCCGCTTTCCATCGTACATCCGTTCTGGATGGTTGCGTTCCTGCTGCTCACGTCGGTCACCTTCAGCCTGCTCGGCTTCATCATCGGCATCTGGGCCGACGGCTTCGAGAAGCTGCAGATCATCCCGCTGCTGGTGATCACGCCGCTGACCTTCCTCGGCGGCACGTTCTATTCGACCAGCGTGCTGCCGCCGCTGTGGCAGAAGATCGCCCTGGTGAACCCGGTCGTCTACCTGATCAGCGGCTTCCGCTGGAGCTTCTACGAGATCGCCGACGTGGACATCGCCGTCAGCGTCGTGATGACGCTGGCGTTCCTGCTCGCCTGCCTCGCGATCATCTGGTGGATTTTCAGGACCGGCTACAAGCTCAAGAATTAACCGGCGAAACCGAGGCGCCGGAGGCTTCCACCCCGGCGCGCGGTGATGTTATTGTCGTGCGTCATGGCCGGACAGAAAGAAAACAAAAGGCCAATGGAGGAAAACATCATGCCGAACCATCTGACCGTCGTCCTGAAATGGCTGCTGTCGGCCACACTTATGCTGGCGGTGACGGGAATCGGCCGGGCCGCCGATTATCCCGACCGTGCCATCAAGCTGATCGTCCCGTGGGCCGCTGGCGGCGACACCGACGTGATCTTTCGCCCCTTTGTCGGCCTGCTTCAGAAATATCTCGGCCAGCCGGTGATCATCGCCAATGTCGGCGGCGCGTCGGGCACCGTCGGCGAGCGCGAAGCCGCGACTGCCGCGCCCGACGGCTACACCTTGTTCGGCGCGCATGATTTCATCCACTCGGTGTATTTCGGCGGAATGATCGACCTGAAATACGATCAGGCCTTCGATCCCGTCTGCATGATTGCCTCCACCCCCTCCGTCGTCACCGTCGGCGCCAAGACGCCGTGGAAGACGTTCAAGGACCTGGTCGACGACGCCAAGAAGCGGCCGGGCCAGATCGTGGTCGGCGCCTCGCTCGGCTCGACCAGCCAGTATTCGATGGCGCTGGCGGCGAAAGCCGCCGGCATCAGCTTCAAATACGTGCCCTATGACGGCACCGCCAAGCGGATGAATGCGCTGCTCGGCGGCCACATCGAGGTGGCCGATTCAAACCTGACACAGAAGGGCAAGGTCGATGCCGGCCTGCTGCGCTTCCTTGCCAGCATGTCGGAAAAACGGACCACCGGACTTGAAGACGTGCCGACGCTCAAGGAGCTCGGCTACGATGTCGATTACTCGGTCAACCGCGGGCTCATGGTGCCGAAAGGCACACCGGCCGCCATTATCGCCAAGCTGAATGATGCCTGCGCCAAGGCGACCAAGGAGCCCGAATATGCCAAGGCCATGCTGCTGCAGGGCACCGAGGTCCGCTACATGGATCCTCAAGGCTATGCGGCCTATCTGAAAAAAGCCGACCAGGAAACGAAGGAGGTCGCCAAGGATCTCGGGCTGCTGAAGCGCGAATGATGTTGAGCCGCGACAGTATCTCGGGCCTGGTCTGTCTCGCGATCAGCCTCTGGCTGCTCGTCCTGACATTCAGCCTGCCGCCGGCCGCGATCGTCCCGCTCGGGCCGGCGTTTTATCCACGCATTGTACTGCTGCTGACCGCGATCCTGAGCGCCGCGCTGATCGCGATAGACGTGTGGGCGGCACGGACCGGCGGGGCACCATCCGCCGTATCGGCCGGACCGCCGCCGAATTATCGGCTTGTCCTGATTACCTTCGTCCTGTTCGGCCTTTACATCGGCCTGCTTCCCGGCCTCGGCTTCCGCATCTCGACCGTGCTGTTCGTGCTGGCGCTGCAGGTGGCGCTGGAATGGCCGCGCAACATCCTGCACTGGCTGCTCGCAATCGCGGTCGCGGTCGCCACCAGCATCGCCTGCCATCTGGTCTTTGAGAGCTACCTCTCCGTGCTGCTGCCACGCGGAACATGGAGTGGGCTGTGAGCCATTACGAGCTGCTGTTCCAGCATATCGGGATCGTGCTGCAGTGGCAGTATCTCCTGCCCCTGCTGGTCGGCACCATCGCCGGCGTGATTGGCGGCGCGCTGCCGGGCGTCACCATCACGATGACGGTGATCGTTGTGCTCCCCTTCACCTTCGGGCTCGATCCGCTCCAGGGCCTTGCCGCCATGATCGGCGTCTATGTCGGCGGCTCGGCGGGCGGTTCCATCACCGCCAGCCTGATCGGAATTCCCGGCACCCCCTCTGCCGTCGCGACGACTTTCGACGGCTTTCCGATGACCAAGAAGGGCGAGGCAGGCCGATCAGTCTGGATCGGCGCCTGGTCGGCCTTCATCGGCGGCGCGCTCGGTGGCCTCTGCCTGATCGAGCTGACCGGACCGTTTGCCTCGCTGGCGCTCGAGTTCGGTCCGTGGGAATTTTTCGCACTGTTCGTCTTCGCGCTGTCGATGGTGGCCGGCCTGGTCGGCAAGTCGGTCACGAAAGGACTGCTGTCGGGCGCGATCGGCCTGCTCATCACCGTCGTGGGACCGGATCCGATCCTGGGCGTGCAGCGCTTCACGCTCGACATCCATTTCCTCGAAGGCGGGTTTCCATTCCTGCCGGTGCTGATCGGCATTTTCGCCTTCGCGCAACTGATGCCGGATGTCGAGCAGATCAGGGCCGGTGAGCAGGCGCCTGTCGCTCCAACCAAGGTCAGCCTGACCGTCTCCCATCTCGCGGTATTATGGGACATCATCTGCCGGCCGTTCATCCTCCTCTGGGTGACGTTCATCGGCATCGTGATCGGCGTCTTGCCGGCGATCGGCGGCAGCGCCGCCAATATCATGGCTTACGATCAGGCCAAGAAATTCTCCAAGCGCCCGGAAAAATTCGGCACTGGCATCCCGGAAGGCATCGTCGCCTCTGAGGCGTCCAACAGCGCCAATGTCGCCGGCTCGCTGATGATGATCATGGCCTTCGGCATTCCGGGCGATGCGGTCACCGCGGTGATGATGGGCGCTCTGACCATTCACGGCATCCAGCCGGGGCCTTTGTTCATCTCGCAGCATCCGAAGATCGCCTACGGCATCTATGCCGCCTATCTGGTAGCGTTGCCGTTGATGATCGCGGTGATCTGGATCGGATCGCGCGCGTGGCTGCGCATCATCATGATGCCGAAGTCCATGCTGATCCCGATCGTCCTGGTGCTGTGCGTGATCGGCGCCTACGCGCTCAGCAACAGCATGAACGATGTCTATGTGCTCGCGCTGTTCTGCCTGATCGGCTACGGGATGGTGAAAGCGCGCATTCCGCTGGCGCCGCTCATCCTCGGCGTCGTACTTGGCGATCAGATTGAAGCCAATCTCATTCAGGCGGTCTCGACGGACGCCGATCCCTGGCTGTTCCTGACCCGTCCGATTTCCGGCGGGCTGATCGCAGCCTCCGTGCTGTCGGTGGGATTGGCGATCTGGCAGCACAACCGCGCGGCGCAAAGAGACGCCGACGCCGAAGAAGACACGGATTTCTAGAGTGAAGGCCACTCAGATGGAATCGCTTGATCCCTTCCGTTGTCATGCCCCGCGACGCGCCTCCGCTCGCCTTGCGAGCTTCGGCGCGCTTCGCCGTCGCGGGCGATAACACATCAGAGGCAGCAAACGCTTCCGCTCAGGCCGCCAGAGCCGCAAGGATCCGCGCCCAGGAGCGGATGCCTTTGTGGAAGCACTTGAGGTCGAACTTCTCGTTCGGCGAATGCACGCGGTCATCATCGAGCGCAAAGCCGACCATCAGCGAATCCATCCCGAGTACGGTCTTGAAGTCGGCAACGATCGGGATCGATCCGCCGGCGCCGACCGTGACCGCCTTCCGGCCCCATTCATCCTTCAGCGCGGCGCGGGCCTTGTTGAGCGGCGCGCTGTCGAAGGAGAGCTGAAGCGGTCCGGCAAGGCCGAAGTTACCGAACTCGACCTTGCAGTCAGGTGGAATGCGCTCGCGCACGAACTTGCGGAACGCGTCGCGGATTTTCTCGGGGTCCTGCTTTCCGACCAGCCGGAACGAGACCTTGCACGACGCTTCGCCCGGAATGACGGTCTTGGCGCCCTCGCCGGTGTAACCGCCAATGATGCCGTTGAACTCGGCGGTCGGGCGCGTGGTGGTCTGCTCCAGCACCAGCCGTCCCTTCTCGCCGGCGGAATATTTCAAGCCGACCGTGCCGAGGAACTGCTCGGCGGTGAGGTTGAGCGCCTTCAGGTCGGCAAGAATGTCGGGAGGCAACTCCGGGACGTCGTCATAGAAGCCCGGAATGGTGACGCGGCCGTCCTTGTCGTGCATGTCGGCGAGGATCCTGGCCAGCACCCGGATCGGATTTTGCGCGGCGCCGCCGAACAGGCCGGAATGCAGGTCGCGGTCGGCACAGATGACCTTGACGTCCTCATAAACCAGGCCGCGCAACGACGTCGTGATGGCCGGCGTGTTCCCGTCCCACATCGCGGTATCACAGACCAGAGCCAGATCGAGCTTGAACTCATCGGCGTTGTTGCGAACGAAATCAAACAGATGCTTCGACCCGCATTCTTCTTCTCCTTCGATCATGGTCGTGATCGGCAGCGGCAGCTTGCCGGTCACCGCCTTGAAGGCGCGGCAGGCTTCGATGAAGGTCATCGCCTGGCCCTTGTCGTCGCAAGCCCCCCGCGCGACGATGATCTTGCGCCCGCCGGGCAACTCCTCGATGCGGGGCTCGAACGGCGGCGTCTTCCAAAGGTCCAGCGGATCAACGGGTTGCACGTCGTAATGGCCATAGAACAGGACCCTCGGCCCCTTTCCCGCGCCCTGCCCGTCGGCCTTGCCCACCACAACCGGATGCCCCGCGGTCGGACGAACCTGCGTTTCGAAACCGATGCTGCGCAGATCATCGGCGACGTGCTCGGCTGCCTGCCGGCAGTTTTCCTTGTAGGCGGGATCGGTCGAGATCGACGCGATGCGCAGCAGCGCGAACAGCCGCGCGATGCTCTGGTCGATGTCCTGATCGATGCGGCTAAGGACGGACTCGAGAGTGCTCATGATCGTCTCCGGCGGGCTGAAACTCGACGCTAGCAATGCCGGACGGGCCTGAGAAGCGCCGCGCCGGCAGGTCGTGCCTTGCAAATTCTTCTTGACATCATGACTGCAACCGGAACTTGGCCGTGCATCCTTCATCAACAATCGCACAGACGGTGCTTGTCATTGTCGCGCGCCCTGTCCAAGATAAGACCAAGCCGCCAGGAAGTGCGGATACGTTTCGAGGGGACCATGGACGAACTGGTCGGACGTTTGGTGACGAATGTCGGCATCGACCAGTCGACCGCCGAAAAAGCCGTCGGTATCATTCTCGGCTTCCTGAAAAAAGAAGGCCCGCCCGAGCGGGTTCAGGCGCTGCTCGACGCCCTGCCCGGCGCGCAGGCGCTGATCGACCGCCAGCAGGGCGGCTCCGGTCTGGGCGATATGATGGGCGGCATCATGGGTGTCGGCACCAAATTGATGGGCGCCGGATTGAGCATGGGCCAGGTCCAGGCCGTGACCAAGGAAATCATTGCTTTCACGCGCGAGAAAGCCGGCGACGATGCCGTCGGCGACATTGTCGCGGCGATCCCGGGCCTCAGCCAGTTCGTCTGACGACCGGGCATCGGACTTTTTTGGGGGAGGCACGATGTCTTATCCGCTCACCGATATTGAGGGCATCGACAGCGAAACCGCGGCGCTGCTCAAATCGGCGGGCATCCGTTCAAGCGCGGCCTTGCTCGAGGCGGCGCGTACGTTGCGTGGCCGCAAGGCGCTCGCCTGCAAGACCGGCCTGCCCGAAAAGCAGCTGCTGTGCTGGGCGAACCTCGCCGACTGCATGCGCGTGCGTGGTGTCAGCCGCGAATATGCCGATCTGCTGCGCGCGGCCGGCGTTGGCACCGTCAAGGAGCTCAAGCACCGCAATCCCGCCAATCTCGCCTCGTCGATGGCGAGCGCCAACAAGGCGCGCAAGCTGGTGCGGCTTTTGCCGTCGGAGAAAGTCGTCGGGCGCTGGATCGATCACGCCAAGAACCTGCCGCTCAAGATTACGTATTGATCGTGCCGGCGTTTCCTGCGCTTGACGCGGCGGCAGCGACCGCGCAAGCACAGGCCATGAGCGTGACCTTGAACGCGAACCGGACCGCCCCGCAAAGCCTCGCGGCACTTCTGGAACCCGGCCGGATACGCGGCTGGCCGTTGGTGATGGGCGTGCTCAACGTGACGCCGGACTCCTTTTCCGACGGCGGCCGGTTCTTCGATCCGGGTGCCGCGATTGCGCACGCGACGCAGATGGTCGCGGACGGCGCCGATATCATCGACGTGGGCGCGGAATCGACGCGGCCTTATGGCGGAGCGCAACCGGTTGCACCGTCTGACGAACTGTCGCGGCTCGCCCCCGCGCTCGGGCCCATCGTTGCGCTCGGCCGGCCCGTGTCCATCGACACGTTGAAGGCGCCGGTCGCGGCCTGGGCACTCGACCAAGGCGCCGCGATCGTCAACGACGTCTGGGGCCTGCAAGGCGACTCGGAGATGGCGGCGCTGATCGCCAAACGCAGCGTGCCGGTCATCATCATGCACAATCGCCACACGGTGGAACCAAAGATCGACATCGTCGCGGACGTGCTCGACTTCTTCGCGCGCTCGCTGGAGATCGCGGCGCAGGCCGGCATCTCGCGCGGGCAGATCGTGCTCGATCCCGGCATCGGCTTTGGCAAGACGCCGGAGCAGAGCATCACCTGCATCGCGCGGCTTGCTGCATTCGGAAAATTCGGCCTGCCGCTCCTGCTCGGCGCCTCGCGCAAGCGCTTCATCGCCAGCGTCAGCCCGTCCGAACCAGGCGGGCGGATCGGCGGCTCGCTCGCCAGCCACCTCTACGGCGTCGAGCACG
>CAZNTY010000265.1:0-5198 GCA_964576085.1 uncultured Undibacter sp.
CCGACATTGCCGATGTGCGGAAAGGTGAAGGTGATGATCTGCCCCGCATAGGACGGGTCGGTGAGAATTTCCTCGTAGCCGGTCATCGCGGTGTTGAAGCAGACCTCGCCCACCGCGTGGCCGGTGGCGCCGAGGCCGACGCCCTCCAGCACGGTTCCGTCGGCCAGCACCAAGAGCGCGGTGGCCTTTGGCTCGGCCCAGCCATCAGTCTGTCGCTGTTGGGTCATATGCTTCTATTTGCGCATTATATATGTCGAGGCAAGGGCCGGACGGCCGTGTTACACATCTGGGCGATTCATCGAAAAAACGAGGCTTTTCAGTGCTGCGGGACGACATCAACAAGGCCCTGACCGAGGCGATGAAGGCCAAGGACGAGCGCAAGGTGTCGACCCTGCGCATGGTCAATTCCACGCTCAAGAACGCCGACATCGAGGCGCGCGGAGCGGGCAAGCCGGCGCTGGGCGACGCCGAGGTGCTGGCGCAGCTCCAGAAGATGATCAAGCAGCGCCAGGAATCGGTCGAGCTTTACAAGAAGGGCAACCGCGCCGACCTGGTGAAGCAGGAGGAAGAGGAGATCGCGATCATCTCCGCCTACCTGCCGAAGCAGATGTCGGAGGCCGAAATGGCTACCGCGATCGACGCCGCGATCAAGGAGAGCGGCGCCGCCGGCATGAAGGACATGGGCAAGGTGATCGGCGTGCTGCGCGGCAAGTACGCCGGGCAGATGGACATGGGCAAGGCGAGCGCTGCGGTGAAGGCGAAGCTGAGCGGCTAATACTAATTAGCAATGTCATGGCGGGGCAACCGGGTCCAGCCGAAGGCCGGCCCGGTCGTAAACTTGTCCCGGCCATCCCGACAAGGAGGGCACGGTGCGTCCCTAAGCGAGATGCCCGGCACAAGGCCGGGCATGACAACAGAGAGGGCGGACTGTAACCATGACCATCCGTTCCGCGATCGATTTCTACGAGCGCCATCCGATCTCCGCCGATATCATCCGCGCCAGGCTCATGGCGTCGCGCGGCCATCTCGACAATGTCGCACCGCACGAACTGCTGCCGCACGATCAGGATCATTACGGTGGTCTCGCCGCCAATGATGCGCTGGCGAAAGCCGCGCACCTCAAGCCGGGTCAGAAGATCGCGGATTTCTGTGCCGGCCTCGCCGGGCCCTCACGCTACAACGCGACACGCTACGGCGACGAAGACACCGGCATCGAGCTGACGCCGGCCCGCGTGCGCGGCGCCAACGAGCTGACGCGCCTCGTCGGCCTGCAGGACAAGGTCCGCGTCATCGAGGGCAATGTCACGGCCGTGCCGCTCGCCGACCGGAGCGTCGATGCCGTGCTCAGTCAGGAAGCCTTCCTGCACGTGCCCGACAAGGCGCGCGCCCTGCGCGAGGCGCATCGCATCCTCAAGCCCGGCGGCCGGCTCGCCTTCACCGATTGGGTGGCGCATCGACCGCTGTCGGACGCCGACACGACGCTGATGTGGCAGGACATGGCTGCCACCAATCTTCTGAATATGCCGGATTATGTCACGCTGATCGAAAACTGCGGCTTCACAGTCGAGACCACGCAAGACCTGACCGCGGACTGGGCCGTCATCCTCAAGGAGCGGCTGGCGATGTATCTCAAGCTGCGCGGCGAGGCCGAGCAGGCCAACACCGCGGCCGGCCACGATGCGTTCTATGATAGCTATGTGCGCTTTGTCGCGCTGGTTCAGGAGGGCGCGCTCGGCGGCGGCCGCTTTGCCGCGGTGAAGCCGTCGTAAGTCGTTCTATGGCGCGCTCAGCGCCAGCGTGCTCACGCTGTAGGCGGGCAACGTGTAGCTGAATTTGCCGCTGCTGATTTTGGGCTGGCCGTTGGGTTCCGGCGTCGGCGACGCCGCGGTGAGCTTGTAAGCACGGATGCTCGTCATATTGCTGTGCTTGAGCGTGAACGTCCCGACAATGGCGGAATCGGTCTTATTGATCGCCACGATCACCATTCGCTTCGCATTCGTTGAATCGACACTCGCATAGATCGACGTGTCCTCGATGTTGCTCGTCGTCGCTTTGACCGAGGTGTCGCCAAACGTGCTCTGATTACCGTCATAATCGCGGTACATGGCGAAAGCGCCGGCGACGAACGGCTCGTTATTCCTGAGCGGCCATTGCATGGCGGCGAACACGCCGTATTTGCCGAAGATGCCGAGCACGTCGGCCTGGGCGATCCCGCCGGAAATGTCCTGGCCGCCGCCATAATCATATTCGCTGAATGCCAGCTTGGTGCCGGCGTAGCCTTTGGAAATCTTGCTCAGCATGCGCGGGATCAGATCGACCGGCCCGCCGAGAGAATCGTGCGTGATCCAGCTGTTCTCCACGTAGTGCGGGTCCCAAAGCGAACGGGGCGCCTGCACCCGCGCCTTGACGACCGCCGGAGACGTCGAGGTGCCGGTGATCGGAATGCCGGTGTGATAATTGCCGACACGCACTTCCGGATACCAGTGCAGATCGAGTACATCGAGCAGCCGCTTGCCGGCCTTCGCGCTCGCCGCTTTCATCTTCTGCAAATAGTAAAGCAGGAAGTCGCGGTTGTTGGCGTCAGGGGCGCCTTGCAGCAGCACGTAGCCGTACCAGCCGTAGCTCACCGGGCCGAACACCAAGGTCCCCGGCATCACCGCCTTGATCGCCGACGCGTAAGCCGAGCTCTTTAATGCCATCTCGGCATACGTGGTTGGATCGGGATGAACCTCCGCGTGCGTCTCCGACCACAGGTCCGGCTCGTTGTCGAGCGAGAACCAGATCGGCCGCTCCGGATCGGTGACACTGTATGGGTACTTCGTCTTTACCCAGTTGACGAATTCATCCTGATAGATCCGCGTGTTCGACGGTGTGAGTGTGAACGGTGCGCCCTTTTTCGGTTTCTCGACGCGGAAACGCGTCTTGAGATAATTCGGACCGCTATTGCGCACGTCGCCGTCACCCTTTTTGTCGGCGGCAACGTAGCCCTGGATCGGAATGGTCAGCAGCAGGCCGGCGTTGGCTTTCGACGCGTTCTTGATCGCCGGGATCACCGCTCCACCCGGCGTGTTGCCGCCGCCCAGATAGTCGTCGTTCTGGAAAATGTAGTCGCTGCCGGCGTTGGAAGCGTTGTTCACCCAGTTATAGGCGGTCCAGCGATTGCCACCGACGCGCCGTAAGGTGAGATTGCTATAGGCGCCGCCCAGCGTGCCGTTGAAGCCGTAAATGTAGCGCGAGATTGCTTTGTTCTGCGCGCCCGCATCGACCACGAACGTCATCGGTTCGGCGTGGCCCGGGACGACCACCGTTATTCCGGCGAGAATGGCAAGACTGGCGCTGCACCACAGGCGTCGCAGGGCGTGAAACCGCAGCATGGTCACCTCCACTCTCCAGCGCAGGCGAAAAATATCATGGCTGTTGAAGCTCTGGCTCCGACTGTTATCGGCCTCTCCGAGCCTGTGTATAACTAGGAAAAGGCCGCTATCTCCGGCTTTATCGCTCCGGCAGCCTTGGTGCCCCGGAAAGGCCGGCCTGTCCGGCCTATGATAGCCGGCAACCGAATCGGCCCAGACCTCCAATGCGCTTCACGCCTCAGTTCCTCGATGAGCTGAAAGCCCGCCTCCCTGTCTCGGAGGTGGTCGGCAAGCGCGTGAAGCTGCAGAAGGCCGGACGTGAGTGGAAGGGCCTGTCGCCGTTCAACAAGGAAAAAACACCGTCGTTCTTCGTCAACGACCAGAAGCAGGCGTGGTTCGATTTCTCGTCGGGCAAGAATGGCTCGATCTTCGACTTCGTGATGCAGACCGATGGCGTGACCTTTCCCGAAGCGGTCGAGCGGCTGGCGCAGATGGCCGGCCTGCCGCTGCCGAAAGTGTCCAGAGAAGATGAGCAGCGCGACATCCGCCGCAAGACGCTGCACGACGTGATGGAGCTTGCCGCGAAGTTCTTCGCCGACACGCTGGCTGGCCGCAGCGGCGCACGCGCGCGGGGCTATCTCGCCGACCGCGGGCTCGACTCGTCGGTGCAGCTCAAGTTCCGGCTCGGCTATGCGTCGAACGAGCGCTTCGCATTGAAGGAGCATCTCGGCGCGCAGGGCGTGCCGGTGCCTGACATGGTGGAAGCCGGCCTGCTGGTGTCGGGCGATGACATCGCCGTGCCGTTCGACCGGTTCCGCGAGCGCGTGATGTTTCCGATCACCGACCTGCGCGGCCGGGTGATCGCGTTCGGCGGCCGCGCGCTGGAGAAGGATGCGCCGGCGAAATATCTCAACTCGCCGGAGACGCCGCTCTTCCACAAGGGCGCGACGCTCTACAACATCGCGGCGGCGCGGCAGGCGGCTCATGCGGGCGCCGAGCTGATCGTGGTCGAGGGCTATGTCGATGTCATCGCGATGGTGCGTGCCGGGTATGGCGCCACGGTCGCGCCGCTCGGCACCGCGCTGACCGAGGATCAGCTCGCGCTGCTCTGGAAGATGTCCGACGAGCCGCTGCTCTGTTTCGACGGCGACGCCGCCGGCCTGCGCGCGGCCTATCGCGCCGCCGATCTCGCGCTGCCGCGCCTGAAGCCGGGCAAGAGCCTGCGCTTCGCGTTGCTGCCGGAAGGTCAGGACCCCGACGATCTGGTGCGCGCCGGCGGCCGCGACGCAGTCGCCGAAGTTCTCGTTGCCGCGCGGCCGCTCGCGCAGCTGCTCTGGGCGCGCGAGACGGAAAGCGCGAGCTTCGATACCCCGGAGCGCCGGGCCGCGCTCGAGGCGCGCATGAACGAACTCGCCGCCTCGATCGCCGACGAAAGCGTGCGCCGTTATTACCGCCAGGACTTCAACGACCGGGTGCGCGCTCTGTTTGCGCCGCAGCAGATTTATGCGTCGCGCCAGGCTGGAGGCGGCTTTGCGGGGGGGCGCGGCGAGCCGCGCCGCTGGGCATCAGGGCCTCGCGTGGTCGCAGGGGGGCGTCGATCGCCGCAGAACCCTTATGCGCTGGTCAGCCAGCAGATGGTCGCGAGCCCGCTCCACCGTGGCCACCGCACCGCGATCCCCCGGCGCGAGGCGCTGATCCTTCAAGCCGTGCTCAACTACCCCTGGCTTCTCCACGATCACCTGGAGGAGCTGAGCCAGCTCGAGTTCCGTCATGCCGAGGCCGAGCGCCTCAAGGGCGCCGTCATCGACCTGTTCGCCCATGACGGCTCGCCGGAACCCAAGGTCC
>CAZNTY010000266.1:0-7918 GCA_964576085.1 uncultured Undibacter sp.
GGCGGCCAGGCCGGCGCCGAGAACGGCGTCCTTACCGTGATGTGCGGCGGCGACGAAGCCGTGTTCGCCAAGGCGAAGCCTGTGATCGACGCCTATGCACGCGCGTGCAACCTGATGGGCACGCCGGGCTCGGGCCAGCTCGCCAAGATGGTCAACCAGATCTGCATCGCCGGTCTGGTGCAAGGTCTGTCCGAGGGACTGCATTTCGCCATGAAGGCCGGCCTCGACATCGAGAAGCTGATCGCCACGATCTCGAAAGGCGCCGCACAGAGCTGGCAGATGGAGAACCGCTACAAGACCATGGTCGCTGGCAAGTTTGCCCACGGCTTCGCGGTCGACTGGATGCGCAAGGACCTCGGCATTTGTCTCGGCGAGGCGCGCAAGAACGGCGCCAGCCTCCCCGTCACCGCGCTGGTCGATCAGTTCTACGCGCAGGTGCAAAAGATGGGCGGCCGGCGCTGGGATACCTCGAGCCTGATTGCCCTGCTGGAGCGTTGAGCGTCAAGCTTCGCTGCGGACTGATCCGTGTTCGCGGGAATGACGGTGTCAATGAGACCGTTCATTCCCGCGGTTCGCTTGACCCTTCGCCACGTTCAGCTTCACCGCGGCACGGACGAGCCCCGTCAGCGCCTTTTCGTTGATCTTCTCGCCCTCGTGAAGGTCGATGGCGCGACGCGTATTGCCGTCGAGGCTGGAGTTGAAAAGGCCTGACGGGTCGTCAAGCGCGGCTCCCCTGGCGAAAGTCAGCTTTACTTTATCCCGGTAGACCTCTCCGGTGCAGATGAGGCCGGCGTGCTCCCATACCGGGACACCCGACGGGTTGGATGGCTTTCGCCATTTCACCTCCTCGACGACGTCGGGATCGGCTTTCTTGATGATCCTGCGCACCAGCGCCAACGCCTCGCCGCGCCAGTCGCCGAGCGACTTGATCTTGGCATCGATCAGCCGCGCGGGAGAGCCTTCTTTACCGGCTTTCGAGGCGCTTGTCGTCTTCCTGGTGGTAGTTTTGATTGCTTTCGTCATCAGAACTCCAGCGTCAGCCCATCTTCGGCGATCAGGACGCCGGCCTGCTTCGCTTCGTGCACATTTGCCAGCATGGTCGGGTTCATATGTGTGATCATGGTGCGCGCGGCGCCAAGATCGCCGAGGCGCGTCCTGAGAACGTCCCAGCTCATGTGGCCGGTGAGCTTGCCGGCATAATTGTAGCACTCGCAGATAAAGAGGCCAGCGTCGCGCGCGATTGGCAGCAGCGCGTCGGTCCATTCCGTATCGCCGGAGTAAGCGAAGGTCTTGATACCGTCAGACAAGCGCAACGCCGTCGACGGCGCACCGGATTGATGGATGACCTCGGCGGTCGTAACAGCGTGGCCGAGGACATCGGTCGCGACGCCCACGGGGATTTCCAGCACCTGCCAGGGAAATTTCCATTTCGAGCCGGTCGATTTCGGAAAGAACGCTTCCATCGTCGCGTCAAGCCGCGCCTTCGTTCCGGGCGGACCGGCGATCAGCAGGGGCTTATCGCGGCGGGACAGGAACTGCGCGTCGAGCAGAAGGAACGGCAGGCCGCCGAAATGGTCGCCATGCAGGTGCGAGAGCACGACGGCGTCGAGCCGGTTCGGCCCGATGCCCTGCTCTTTCAGCGCCGGCAGCGCCGAGGCGCCGAAGTCGATCGCCAGCGTCGCCTTGACTGTCTCCAGCACGAAGCACGTGTTGAAGCGCCCGCCTGAGCCGAAGGCATCGCCGCTGCCGATGACGGTGAGCCGCATATCAGGCTTTCGCGCTGGGGCGTGCCGAGACCTCGGCGTGCCAGCGCCGCACATTGGCGAGATCGGCCGGCAGTTCGAGCTTGGCCGGCTTCATGAAATCCACCGCGCAGAGCGCGGTGATATCGGCGATCGAGAACCGCTCGCCGGCAACGAACGGGTGCTTGCCGAGCTGATCGTCGAGAATCTTGAGGAATTCCAGCACCCGCGGCTTGTTGGCTTCGCCCCAAGCCGGCACCTGCGGCACCTCAAGCGTCGCCGCGGCCGGATGCAGGTGGCGGAAGACATTGGCGACCACCTGGAGCAGGTTGATCTCGCAGCGCCGGTTCCACATCTCGACCAGCGCGCTCTCCAGCGCGCCCGTCCCGAACATTTGCGGCTCGGGTTGAAGTGCCTCGAAATAACGACAAATTGCGACTGATTCAGTGATGACGGTGCCATCGTCGAGCATCAGGGCCGGCATGCGCTGGAGCGGGTTGATCGCGGTATATTCGGGCGAGCGTTGGGCCCCGGCCATCAGGTCGACCTGCTCGGTGGGTACCGTAATACCCTTCTCCGCGAGAAAGATGCGCACCCGGCGTGGATTGGGCGCACGGCCCGAATCGTAAAGCTTCATGGGACATCCCCTTGGAATGCTGACGAGCCGATCATGGGCCTTCCGTCCGGGTCAAGCCTACGGTCCCCTCGACTTGTTCATATTTGTTTAACCAGAGGTTTTAGCGCGCTCTTAAGCTTGGCTTTAACGATTTTACCCCAGTTTGCCGGCGATCGAGTGCGTAACGTTGCGTTGAGATGACAATTCCCGGCGAACAGTCCGACCCCCTCGCGGTACCATCCGAAAGTTCGCCGGTCCGCCGACGACTGGCCGCGCAATATGTACGCGACGCGCGTGACCGCCTGACCTCGACCACCGGAACTCGGCCGTTCTTCGATCTCGAGCTGTTGCGTCAATACGCGCAGACCCGGCTCTCCGCTTCCTTCGTCATCCTGCTCCTGGTCGGCACCATCGGCTTCCTGTCGAGCCTGTGGACGGGCGCGATGACCGCCGGTGCATGGACCGCCGCGGTTCTGGTCATCCACATCGTGATCGTGACGAGCTGCCGGAAATTCCTCGCCGAGACGCCGAATGAAGCTGGCGCCCGCAAATGGCGGCTGCGCTTCATCATGTTGGATTTATTCTATGGCCTCGCCTGGATGTTCATCCTCATCCACCCAGTCGGCGTCGACGAAAGCTCCTCGACCTTCATGCTGTTCATCATGCTTCTGGTGGTGGCGGTGTCGAGCATGCTCGCCTCCAGTTTGCCGATGGCGGTCTATGCCGCGACCATCCCCGTCACCGCAGCCATTGCCCTGAACTTTGCACTGCAAGGGACGCTGCGCGACTACATCCTCGCGGCGATGGCCGTTACGGCCGAAGGCTACTTCGCTCTGCTTGCCTACCGGCTGCACTCGACCACGCTGGCGACGCTGATGGCGCGGGCTGAGAAGGACGCACTGATCGGCGAACTCGAGCAGGCCAAGGCGATCTCCGACGAGGCGCGCGGCCGTGCCGAGGCCGCCAATATCTCGAAGTCGCGCTTTCTCGCCCAGATGAGTCATGAGTTGCGCACGCCGCTCAATGCCATTCTCGGCTTCTCCGAGGTGATGAAGTCCGAGGTGTTCGGCGAACATTCCGTGCCGGCTTACAAGGAATATTCGGCGGACATCCATAACTCCGGCGTGCACCTGCTCGGCCTGATCAACGAGATCCTCGATCTGTCGCGCATCGAGGCCGGCCGCTACGAGCTCAACGAGGAATCGATTTCGCTCGCTGCTATCGTCGAGGACTGTCACCACCTGCTCAAGCTGCGAGCCACCAACCGTGGCATCACCATCCATGAGTTGTTCGAACAGGACATGCCGCGCATCTGGGCGGACGAGCGCGCAGTGCGCCAGATTTGCCTCAATCTGCTCTCGAATGCGATCAAGTTCACCCCGCCGGGCGGCGAGATCTGGCTCAAGGCGGGCTGGACCGCGTCGGGCGGCCAGTACATGAGCTGCAAGGACACCGGACCCGGCATCCCCGAGGAGGAAATCCCGGTCGTGCTCGCCTCGTTCGGGCAGGGCTCGAATTCGATCAAATCGGCCGAGCAAGGAGCGGGCCTCGGCTTGCCGATCGCCAAGAGCCTGATCGATCTGCACGGCGGCACCTTCACCCTCAAATCCAAGCTGCGCATCGGCACCGAAGTGATCGTCACCTTCCCGCCCGAGCGGGTAGTGGCGGCAATGGCGCCGATGGACGCCGCGCCGCCGACACAACCCAAGAGCGAGACCGAAGGGACGCCTCGCGCCGAGCGACCCAGCATCCTCAAGCAGCCGCTGTTCAGGGTCGGGACCTGACGGCTGCGGCTATCCGCCGATTGTTTTCACCGTGCCGCAGTCTATGGTCCTGGCCCATTGAATCACCGGACAACCGATGCCCGTCATCGAAAGCCCTTGCGTGAAAATCTGCACGCTGGACGCCAGCGCCGGCCTGTGTCGCGGCTGTGGCCGCACGCTGGAAGAGATCGCGCGCTGGACTCGCATGAGCGGCGAGGAGCGCGCGCACATCATGGCGGAGCTGCCCGCGCGCCTGGCGGCGCGCACCCCGGCCGGAGCCACTCCGTGAGCCGGCGCCTGGTCTGGTCACTGCTGTTCGGACTTGCCGTCTCGCTGGCGGTGCTGATCGCCAGCAACGACGAGGACCCGATCGCCAATTTGCTGCGCCATGATGTATCGGCCGTCGTGCTGAAAATCGCCATCGCGGTTTTCGCCGGCGGCTTGGTGCTGTTGCTGTTCCGCGAGCGGCTCACCAAGGCGCTCGAAGCCCTGCTGTTCTGGTCGGCCATCGGGCTCCTGCTCGCCGTTGGCTACGCCTACCGCATCGAGCTGCATGAAGCGGGCGAGCGCGTGCTGGCCGAGTTGATCCCCGGCCGCGCCGCGACGCACGGCAACACCGTCGAGATCGTTCGCGGCAGAAGCGGCGACTTTTCGATCCATACCAATATCAACGGCGCAAAGATCGCGATGGTGCTCGATACCGGTGCAAGCTCGGTGATCCTGACTCCGGAGGCTGCGAAAGCGGCCGGCCTGCCGATCGATATGCTGTCCTATACGGTCAACGTCGATACGGCCAACGGCCGCACACGCGCCGCCCCGGTGACGCTCGACCGGCTCTCGGTCGGTGGCCTGACCGAGCGCGAGGTGCCGGCGCTGGTCGTGCAGGCGGGCACGCTCAAGAGCAATTTGCTCGGCATGACGTTCCTTAACCGGCTCGAAAGCTGGGAGGTTCGCGGCGACAAGCTGCGGCTGCGCGGCGCGCCCTGAGAGGCTATTCAGAACAGACTGAGCAGGAAGCGCAGCGACACGATCGCAAGAAAGATCGCGAACCCGACCTCGAGCTTGCGCCGCGGCAGCCAGTGCGCGAGCCGCACACCATAGCTCGCCGTATAGCTCGACACCGGCGCCATCAGAACAAGTCCGATCAACGAGATGAATCCAATCGAGAGCGGCGGCAGCTGCGCCATATGCGGCCAGCCGGCGATGGCATAGCCGATGGTGCCGGCGATCGTGATCGGCACGCCAACGCCGGCGGAGGTCGCCACGGCCTGCTGCATCGACCTTCCATAGAGCGTGAGCACCGAATTCGAGATCGAACCGCCACTAATGCCGACCAGCGAGGAAAACAGCCCGGTGATGAATCCATAGAACGCCAGCAGCGGCCGGCCGGGAAGATCGGCGCTGAGATTCCAGCGTTCACTGCCGAAGAACATGCGGATGCTGATCAGGCTCGCAAAGAACACGAACGCGATCTTGAACACCGATGCCGGGGCGAAGGCCGCCACCGCCGAGCCGACTGCAACGCCGACGATCGCTGGCAGCGCCCATAGCCGCATCACCTCGGGGATCACCGCGCCTTTCGCCTTGTGCGCATAATAGGAGCGGATAGTGGTCGGAATGATGATCGCCAGCGAGGTGCCGATGCACAATTGCATGCGCAGGTTTTCCGGCACGCCGAGCACGCCGAACACCTCGTAGAGCACCGGCACGATGATCCCGCCACCGCCGATGCCGAACAACCCGGCAAGAATGCCGACCAATGCACCACCGATAACGATCAGGGCAGCAAGCCAGACGATCTCGCTCAGCGGTACTCCAAGCACGATCTTTCCCGGGTGTCAGGCGGCCATATGGGCCGGCTCGCCTGTATCCGGCACCAGACCAAGCGCGTCAATGAGTGCCTGGGCTGTCGCGGCCGGCTTGACACCCTCGGTCGCCAGATGACGGCGGAACGCGCGGGCGCCGGAGACCGCACGGAACAGGCCGAGCATGTGGCGGGTGATGGCATGCAGCCGCACGCCTTTCGCGATCTCGCGCTCGATGTACGGCACCATGGCGAGGGCCGCCTCTTTCACGGACGAGAAAGGCGCAGGCTCGCCGTAAATCTGCGGATCAACCGCCAGCAGCCGCCAGGGCTCCTGATAGGCGGCGCGGCCCATCATCACACCGTCGACATGAGCAAGCTGGGCCCGCACGGCATCGAGGGTGGTGATGCCGCCATTGAGCACAATCTTGAAATCAGGATGCGCGGCCTTGAGGCGGTGCACCAGCGCATAGTCCAGCGGCGGCACCTCGCGGTTCTCGCGCGGTGACAGCCCTTTCAGCCAAGCCTTGCGCGCGTGCACAATCAGCGCGTCAGCGCCGGCCGCCTTCATTGCGGCGGCAAAGACAAATAGCGACTGTTCAGGATCTTGATCGTCAATACCGATCCGGCACTTGACCGTCACCGGCACGCCGACGGCGCCCTTCATTGCGGCAACGCCCTCGGCCACCAGCGCCGGCTCCGCCATCAGGCAGGCGCCAAAGCGACCCTCCTGTACGCGGTCGGAGGGGCAGCCGACATTGAGATTGATCTCGCTATAGCCGAAGTCCTCACCGATGCGGGCACAGTCGGCCAGCGCTTTCGGATCACAACCACCGAGCTGCAGTGCGACAGGCTGCTCGAAGGGATCGAAATCAAGGAGCCGCGCCCGATCGCCGCGCAGCACCGCACCAGTGGTCAGCATCTCGGTATAGATCAGCGCTCGCCGCGTCAGCAGGCGGTGGAAATACCGGCAATGCCGGTCAGTCCACTGCATCATAGGGGCAATGGAAAATCGGCGATTGACTGATCTTAATGTCTTCTTGTTACCTTTCATGCGTTTAACAAAACTAGCTTTCCTGCCGGATTGATCGGAAAGATAACCGCACTCCTCGTCACATGAAGTCTGACAAATACCCCTCGCTTATAGGCTATACTAGCAGGTACGCTTAAGATGCGATGTATAAGGGTTCTGACACGCCGAAGTGATTTGGCGCTCAAGCAAGCAGTTCTTCCAATCATTCCTCTGCTGGGTGAGAAATCGAGAGCGCGGCGCGGCCTCCTACCAATGAGCTACGAAATCGTTCCGACGGACACCATCGGCGATAAGGGCAAGTTCACAGACTTTAGTGATGCCGTCGGACGTTCGGCATCGAGGCCAGCAAACCAAAAATCAGCATGGTTTGATGACATTGATGCTGCGGTCGCATCCGGAGTGGCGGATATCGGCGTGCATTCCGCAAAAGATATCCCTACTCAAATTCATCCCGCGACAATACTTTTTCCAGTCCTTCAAAGGCAAGACCCACGCGACGTGTTTGTCTCCAGACATGGAATTGCGTTTGAGAACCTTCCGAATGGCGCAAAAATCGGGACCGGGAGTAGCCGACGTCGGGCTCAGTTGAAACGCTTGCGTGCCGATTTAACGTTCCCTGACGAATATAAGGGTAACGTGACAACTCGTGTGCGCTTTTCCAATATGGATTCTCACATCGTAGCCGGCGTAGTTGTTGCGGCGGCAGGACTTACCCGTCTCGAATCTGAGATTCCTCGCGAGGTTCACGACAACGCACAGCCATTTCCGATTCACAGCATGGTGCCCTGCGCCAACCAAGGAATTATTGTCATTCAATGCAGAAGAGACGATCGCGATCTTTGTAATGCCATTCAAGAACGGCTCGTCTCTCAAGACACATTTGATGTTTGGACAGCAGAGCGCGCGGCGTTGGAGAGCGCGAACGCCGATTGCACCAAGCCAATTGGGATATTCGCCTAT